>NZ_JBHVDX010000006.1:0-88368 GCF_042802555.1 Streptomyces sp. NPDC057474
CCTGAAAAGGGGGCGCGGGGAACTGCGCGAGAAGCCCCGCCGGGACCGCGGCTGGGGGGCGAAGGGGCGCAGCCCCTGGGGAGGGACGGGTAGGGGCGGCGAGGGCGAGAAAAGCGCTGGGCTCAGCCGGGGGCGAGGGGCCAGGTGTGGGTGGTGACGCACTCCGCCCGGACGATCTCCGCCGGGATCTCCGAGTCGCCCGCCCAGCCCGGTATGTACACCGGCGCCCCGGCGGGCAGCGGCAGCACGCGCAGCCGTAGTCCCTCCGGTCGCGGTGCCCCCGCGGGCAGCCGGTCGAGGCCGATGTCCCAGGTGTGGCCCGAGGAGAACTGGTCGGCGGTGAGGTGGTCCCCCATGTAGGCGCGGGCCACGTCGCCGGTCCAGTGGACGCGGAGGAGGGTGCCCGGCGGTGGATCGTCCGGCAGCGCGATGTCGTACTCGGCGGCCGCCGTGTCGAACCACTCGTCGGCCGGCACGCTCGCCCGCCCCAGTACACCCGTCGTGAGCGGGGGTGCCTCGCCCGCGGGTCGGACCAGGGTGACCGGAAGCACGCCGGCCGCGCCGCCGAGTCCGCGTCGCCCGTCGTCCTCCGCCACCACCGTGTAGCGGACGAACACCCCGTCCGCCGTCTCCTTCACCATCGCGCCGGCCGCCACCGGAGCCCGCTCCGGGGCGGGCAGTACGGCGAACGACGGTTCCGGGTCCGGGCTGTGGACGCGTACCTCGTCCGTGTGGGTGTCGAAGACCACCCCGCCGTCGGAGAGGACGAGCCGCTCGGCGCCCCAGGCCGGACCCCGGTAGGCGGTACGGGCCGTGGCCGCGTCCAGGACCAGGAGGCCGACCCGGCTGCCGTCGGTGGTGTCGACCTCGACCAGGGCGTCCGTGCCGGGGCGCAGCCCGGTCACCAGGATGCGCTCGCCTGCGGTCGTGACCTCGCCCGAAGGCGTGGAGACCGTAGTCACGGTGCGGATGTCCAGGGCGAGTTCGGGGGAGATGCCGTCGGTCGCGGCCAGGACAAGGATCGTACGGCCGCTGCCGTCGTCGACCGCGCAGACGGGCTGCGCGGTGGCCCAGTCGATTCGCAGCCCGGCGATGTCGAGCCGCAACGGCCAGCAGAAGTAGGCCCCTTGGGGGATCGTGATGGGTGTGCTCGGCAGGCACAGAACCTGACCGGACGAGCCGGCCGGGACGGCCGGGCCCTCGGTACCCTCCGGGCCGCCCGGGAACCGCACCTCGAACGACGTGTCCGGATGCTCCGGCAACGGCTCGTGCGGCTGGTGGTTGTTGACGAACAGGAAACCCGATCGCCCGTCGCCGCGAACCGCCCACCGCAGCGTCTCCCGGTCGCCCTGGCCCGTCGGCTGCCGCTCGGGCAGGGCCGATTCCATCGGGGCGATCAGATGGCCGAAGTCGGCCAGCAGGAGGTGCTGGAGGCGGAGTTCGTCGTAGGAGGGGCGGTACTGGCCGTATTCGCCGAGGGGTGCCTGGAAGTCGTAGGTGAGGACGGGGAGGTCGTTGGGGTAGCCGGTGGCGTGGGACTCCTGGAGGGGGGTGAGGTCGCCCGTCGGGTTGGTGCCGCCGTGGAACATGTAGTAGCCCTGCCAGACCGAGCCGCAGCCGATCTTGGTGAGGCAGAGGGCACCGATGTCGGCGGCGTCGACGCGCGGCCGGCGGTGGTAGGCCACCGCCATGCCGCCGCCCAACTCGCAGGTGGACCAGGGGAATCGCGTCACCAGTTCCGCCGGATCACCGCCGCGTACCGTCGTCGGACGGAGGTCCGCGCCGATGCCCTCGTCGTCGCGCTGGTGGGTGAAGAAGAAGTGCTTGCGGCAGGTGTCGGGCCAGCCGCCGTCCGCCTCGGTCCAGAAGGTCTCGGTGTAGCCGCCGTAGAGGGGGAGGAGTTCGTCGGGCGGCAGCCGCACTCCGCCCCAGGCGGTCGACGTCCACAGGGGAGCCGACAGGCCGGCCTCCTGAGCCATGCGCTTCAGGGTGAGCAGATGGCCCGGCTGGTCGTACAGCTCGTTCTCGATCTGGATCGCGACGATCGGGCCGCCGTTGGACCGGTCCAGGCCGTGAAGTTGCCCGGCGATCGCCGAGTACCAGGCGCGTACGGGGGTGAGGTAGGCCGGGTCGTCGGAGCGGGGGGCGTCGGTGCGGTCCAGGACCCAGTCGGGCAGGCCGCCGTTACGGACCTCGGCGTGGACCCAGGGGCCGATGCGGGGGATGAGGTCCAGGCCGTGGCGGGCGCAGAGTTCGGCGAAGCGGCGCAGGTCGCGGTCGCCGTCGAAGCGGATGCGGCCCTCGGTCTCCTCGTGGTGGATCCAGATGACGTACGCGGCGACGACCGTCACCCCGCCCGCCTTCATCTTCAGCAGTTCCTCCTCCCACTCGCCCGCCGGATAGCGGGTGTAGTGGAACTCGCCGGAGACGGGGAACCACGGGCGGCCGCCCCGCGTCAGCCAACGGCTGTTGACCTCGATGGGGTCGGGCACGCCCGGCGCGTCGGCGAAGGGGAGGTGGCCGCGGAGCGGGGGGTCGCCGGGCGCCGGCAGGCGTACGCGGTGCGGCGGCGTCATCAGGGCTTCACCGGGCCCAGGTCGGGGGTGTCCGTGAACTCCGCGCGGGGGCTGGTCGTGGCGTTGAGCTCCAGCAGGACCAGGTCGTTGGCGCCCGGGCGCAGGACGGGTGCCGGGACGTACAGGGTGCGCTGTGGGCCCCGGTTCCAGTAGCGGCCGAGGTGGAAGCCGTTGATCCAGGCCTGGCCCTTGGTCCAGCCGGGCAGGGAGAGGAAGGTGTCGGCGGGGGTGTCGACGTCGAAGGTGCCTTGGTGGAAGGCGGGGACGGTGACCGGGGTCGCCTCGGCCGGGGCGAAGGGGACCCTGGACAGGTCGGCCGGCGGCAGCCGGTGGGTGTCCCAGCCGAGCAGGGCGGTGCCGTTGAAGGTGACCGGGCCGAGCAGCCCCTTGGCGGCGCCGATGCGGGGGCCGTAGTTGACGCCGCCCATGTTCTCGACCAGGACGTCGAGCGTGGCGCCGGGGTGCGGGACGCGCAGGGGCAGGGTCTCGTCGTGGCGTTCGCGTTCCAGTACGCCGACGGGGGCGCCGTCCACGAAGACCTGGGCGCGGTCGCCGACCCCGCCGTCGAAGTGCAGCAGGCCGTCGCCCGCCTCGGGGAGGGTGGTGCGGTAGAGGACGTAGCCGGAGCGCTGCCCCAACTCCTCCATGGTGACCGGGTGTTCGGTGCGCCCAGTCGACGCGTCGAGGGTGGTCGCGTACGGCAGCAGGGGTGCCCTGCGGTCCAACTCGACGGTGATGCCGGAGAGTTTGGGCGCGGGGGCCGGGGCCGGCTCGTCCGGGACCGGGGCGTGGCGGGCGATCACCTCGCGGAAGGCGTGGTATTTGGGGCCGGGATCGCCGGACTCGGTGAGGGCGGCGTCGTAGTCGTAGGAGGTGACGATCGGCGCGTAGCACTGGTCGTGGTTGGCGCCGTTGGTGAAGCCGAAGTTGGTGCCGCCGTGGAACATGTAGATGTTGACGGAGGCCCCGGCGGCCAGGAGCTTGTCGAGGTCGGCGGCGGCGTTCGCCGCGTCCCGTACGTGGTGCTCCTCGCCCCAGTGGTCGAACCAGCCGATCCAGAACTCCGAGCACATCAGGGGCCCTTCGGGCTGGTGGGCCCGCAGCGCCTGCAGCGACTCCTCGATCTTGCCGCCGAAGGTGGCGGTGGACAGGACGCCGGGCAGGCTCCCGGCGGCCAGGTGATGGCCGGAGCCGGCCTGGTCGCAGGTGAAGAGCAGCTCCTCGACGCCCCGTGAACGCAGCGCCTGGTGGACGTGCTTGAGGTACGCGGTGTCGTCGCCGTACGCCCCGTACTCGTTCTCGACCTGGACGGCGATGACAGGGCCGTCGTTCGCGGCCATGTACGGCAGCAGCGGGGGCAGCAGGATGTCGAGGTAGCGGTCGAGGGCGTCCGTGAAGCGGGGGTCGCTGGAGCGCAGCCGGATGTCGGGGTCCGAAGTGAGCCAGGAGGGCAGGCCGCCGCCGTCCCACTCGGCGCAGATGTACGGGCCGGGGCGCAGCAGGACGTGCAGGCCCTCGGCACGGGCGATGCTCAGGTAACAAGGCAGATCCAGCAGGCCGTCGAGGACGAGCGGGCTGTCCGGGTCGGGCTGGTGGAGGTTCCAGGGGACGTACGTCTCCACGGTGTTGAGGCCCATCAGCCGGGCCTTGCGCAGCCGGTCGGCCCACAGGTCGGGGTGGATGCGGAAGTAGTGCATCGCGCCGGAGATGATCCGGAACGGCTCACCGTGGAGGAGGAAACCGTCGGACGACGTGGTCAGAGCGGGCGTGCGCAAGGCTGTTTCCCTTCGGCTGGGGCGTACGGGGATGGCAGGGACGATCCGGCGTACAGGTGATGAGGGGTGGTCTCAGGCATACGGGGTGACCGGGTGACGGTGTCGCAACGGGGTCACGGGGACGGCGAGTTGGAGCGTGTGGCGCGGATCAGCCACAGCGTGGCCAGCAGGCACAGGGCCGAGACCGCGCAGAGCAGCAGCGGGACCGTGCGGACGCCGGACCACTCGATGGCCTTGCCGAGCGCCGGGCCGGCCGCCACTCCCCCGATCATGGAGGCGGCGATGACGAGCGCTCCGGCCCGGCGGGCCCGGGGTGCGGCCGCGTTCAGCCAGGGCAGGCCGGTGGGGAAGATCGGCGCGATGAACAGGCCGACCCCGGCGTAGGCGTACGGGGCGAGCCAGGGCACCGAGGCCAGCAGCAGGCAGACCGTCATACCGGCGCAGGAGACCGTGATGATCGTCTGGGCCGAGTGGCGCAGGGCGATGGGGGCGACCAGGAAGCGGCCGACCGTCATCATCAGCCAGTACACGGAGGTGGCGGTCGCGGCGGCCCCGGCGCCGTATCCGACCGTCTCCAGGTGGGTGGGTTCCCAGCCGCCGACCCCGGCCTCGATGCCGACGTGCAGGACGTAGAGGGTGACGAACACGGCGAGCACCGAGCCCAGGCTGCGACCGAGGGCCGAGCCGCCGGCCCCCTCCGCCTGCGCCGTACCGTCCGGCTGGGGCACCTGGTCGCGTACGCCCCGCAGGCACAGCAGCAGCGGCAGGTTGGCGGCGGCGAAGGCGAGGAAGAGCGCCGGGTAGTGCTCGGCGCCGACGGCGGCGATCAGGGCGGGGCCGAGGATCGCGCCGATGCCGAAGTGCGCGTGGAGGATGTTCAGCATGGCGGTCGAGCGGTGGCCGAAGCCGACGGCGAAGAGCTGGTTGAGGCCGTAGTCGATACCGCCGAAGCCGAGTCCGGCGAGCAGGGCTGCGGCGAGACCGGCGGGCCAGTTCGGCGCGAGCGCGAAGCCCGCCGCGCCGAGGGCCATCAGCAGGTACGAGGTGCCGAGGATCCGCCGGTTGCCCATCCGCCCGTACAGCCGGTCGAAGAGCAGTACGCCGACGACCCCGCCGACGAAGTGGGCGCTCAGCCCGAGTCCGGCGGCCGACGGCGACAGTCCGAACTTGTCGCGGAAGGCCGGGATGGCGGGGCCGTAGAGCGCCTGGAGCGCGCCGATGAGGACGAAGCCGACACAGGACGCGATCACGGCGGCGGGGCTGAACACCCTGGTGTCCGGGGCCGGTTGAGTGCGGTTCACCTCTTGCACGCTAGGTACGTCGGGCACGCGGGACTCCGCCTCCTCATGGCTGGGACACTCGCAGTGTTACCGGTAACATCGCCGTCGTCAAGATTCCCCGCACGGACTGTGTGACGGGTGGGGTGCGGGAGTGACGGGTGGGGTGCGGGAGGCGGGCAGCCGGGCAGCGCGAGGTGCGGGTACGGGTGGTGAGTGCGGGTGCGGGTGCGGGTGGTGAGTGCGGGTGCGGGTGGTGAGTGTGGGTAAGGCCCGGGGCGGTGCGCTCGCGGTGGGTGGAACGCCCTCGTGGGGCCCGGTCGGGCGCTGGTGGGTCTGGTGGGTGTGGGTGGTGAGTGCGGGTGCGGGTGGTGGGTGCGGGTGCGGGTGCGGGTGGTGAGTGCGGGTGCGGGTGGTGGGTGCGGGTGGTGAGTGCGGGTGCGGGTGGTGGGTGCGGGTGGTGGGTGGTGAGTGTGGGTGTGGGTGTGGGTGGTGGGTGGTGAGTGTGGGTGTGGGTGTGGGTGGTGAGTGCGGGTGCGGGTGGGGGGTGGCGCGTGCTCGGGCCGCCACGGCCTGTCGGGAAAGTCGCTGGTGACAGGCTGTCGACTGTGTTTGCATGCCGCGATGAAGAGCGAGAGCGTGTCCGGCGGAAGCGCGGCCCAGGGTGTCCGGAATCGGACCGATCGCGACCTCGGGGACTGTGTCCGGGTGCTCGCGGAGGTCCATGAACGCGACGGCTATCCGGTCAACTGGCCCGACCGGCCCGGCGAATGGCTGACGCCGCCCTCGCTCGTCGCCGCCTGGGTGGTGGAACTCGACGGCCGGATCGCCGGTCATGTCGGCCTGTCCCGGAGTGACGCGGGCGACGCGGCACCCGGGCTGTGGAGCGCCCGTGCGGGGGTGGGCGTCGAGGAGACCGCCGTGATCAGCCGGCTGTTCGTCGCTCCGTCGGCCCGCGGCCAGGGGATCGGCGCGCTGTTGCTGGCGCGGGCTGTCGCCGACGCACGGGGTCGCGGTCTGCATCCGGTGCTCGACGTGGTGGCGTCCGACACCGCCGCGGCGGCTCTGTACGAGCGGCTCGGCTGGCAGCTGCTGGCCACCGTCGAACAGCGGTGGAGCCCGGACCAGAGGGTGACAGTCCGGTGTTACGCGGCGGCGATTTGATCGCACCGTCGCGCCATCCAGGGTCCCCGAGGGGGACAGGGGTAGCGCCGAGGTAAGGCCAAAAGCCGTCAGTACTTGATCTTGGTGGGTCCACTCAACGCCCGGTGTGAGCCGCGAGGGTATTGACGCGGTTCGCGTACTCGCGGCGGGCCTTGCGCTGTGCCGGGATCGCCGACGTGCCCCCGGGAGCCGTCGAGCAGCTGGCAGTGAGCGAGGAGTTGGCAGGGGAACGAGGGCACCGTGCGGACGCGGAGCGTGTAGCCCTGGCCGCGCCGCACGGTCACGCCCTGGTCGAGCGCGGCACGCTCGGCGGGCTCCAGTACGACCGCACGCAGGGAGTCGGCAACCTTGCCCGGCATGTCGAGGGTGACCGGCAGCTCCGGGGCTGAGGTGCCCCGGTGGGCGGCGGTGTGCTCGGGCACGAGGTCGGCGACGGCCGTGCGGAGGCGCCACGGCTGACGTCGTGTTCGCGGGCGAGGCTGGCGACGGTCTGGCCGCCCGGGTACGGGTGTGAGTAGTTGGCGTATAGGAAATGCCGGTGAGATGGATCTTGCTGAAGTCCGTCTACTTCAAGGGGCCTTCAAGCTGGCGGGGTACGGCACGCGCGCAGTTCCCGCAGGTCGGGGATGTGGTTGTAGAGCGTGCCCGGGGAGACGCCCAGCAGCTTGGCGATCGACGTGATCGAGCGGCCGGCGTCGGGCAGCAGGTCGCGGGCGGCGCGTACGGGTGCACGTGGGACCAGAACAACGGGGTCAGGCCGCGCCGGTCGGCGGGTATGAGGAGGTCGGCCCACTCCGGTTCGCCGAGGATGTCCTGGGGCATCAGGGTGTTCACGTAGATCCCAGTTCGTGCGCCTCCGCAGAGAGGCGAACGCGCGGTCCGCGGCAGGCGCAGCGGGCCGCACTACCCTGACGGTTCGGATCACGGCCTGTCAGAACTTCTGACAGCCACGCCGGTTTCCTGGTCCGTTCCTACTCGGAGCCCGTGCCCGGCGCGGACGGCCCGCGACCTGAATTTGGTCCAGGCTCCTCGGCCCAGTTCTCGTATGGCTACGGGCCGAGTGGCGTCTGCGCTCGGCCGCCGGGCGGCGCGGCGTGATCAACGGCGCGGTCCGCCCTCCGAAAGACCGCGTAATTACTCTGCGTGTCACTGGACGCGGTGCCGCTGCTTCCACGTAGGTGCGTTGGTTGCGCCTGCCGTCATGTTTGCACCGCATACAAATTGTTGTCTGTACTGCCGAAGTACACGATGCCGTTGACCACTGTCGGGCCCGAGGTCACTTGGTCGCCTGTGGGAAAGGCCCAGACTTTCTTTCCGCTGCTGGCATCCACCGCATACAGATTCTTGTCGTAGCTGCCGAAGTAGACCACGCCCTTGGCCACCGCTGGCGCCGAAGTCACGGGGTCGCCTGTGGGGAAGGACCAGACCTTCTTTCCGCTGCTGGCATCCACCGCATACAGATTCTTGTCGTAGCTGCCGAAGTACACGATGCCGTTGACCACTGTCGGTCCCGAGGTCACGGGGTCGCCTGCAGGGAAGGACCAGACTTTCTTTCCGCTGCTGGCATCCACCGCATACAGATTCTTGCCGTCGCTGCCGACGTAGACGATACCGTCGGCCACCACCGGTGATGAGGTCACTGCGTTCTCTGTGGGGAAGGCCCAGATTTTTTTTCCGCTGTCGGCACCCACAGCGCACAGCTCATTGTCCCTGCTGCCGACGTAGACGATGCCATTGGCCACCGCCGGCGACGAGCGCACCTCGTCGCCTGTGGAGAAGGACCAGACCTTCTCTCCGCTGTCGGCGCGCACCGCATACAGATTCTCGTCGTCGCTGCCGATGTAGACGATTCCGTTGGCCACTGTCGGAGACGAGCGCATCACGTCGTCGGCGGTGAACCGCCAGATCAGTTTGCCCGTCTCCGCATCGACCGCACGCAGATCGCCGTCCTCGCAGCCGAAGTAAACGATGTCGTTGACCACTGCGGGCGACGAGGACACCCCGCCAAGGGGGGTTGGATAAGACCAGACTCCAATTCCACTGTCGGCATCCACCGCATACAGCTTCCTGTCCCAGCTGCCGACGTAGACCACGCCCTTGGCCACCGCTGGCGACGAGTGCACGTAGCTGCCGGTGAGAAAGGACCATATTTGCTTACCAGGCGTGAAGGAGCTGCCGTTCTCGGCAGGTTCGCGTGACCGCTTCTTCCCAGTAGAGTCTCGCGACCCTTCCGGGCCGCCGGAGCCGTTGTCGCGGATCTTCCAGGTGGTCAAGGCAGTTGCAGCAGCGACGGTGGTGCCAGTTAGGGCAAAAAGGGCGCGGCGCCGGGATATATGGGATTGGTGTCCGGAGGGATGACCCTGCGACGCAGGTGTGGGGCCCGGCGGTTGTTCTGCCGAGCCGGACTGGCTGAGGTCGGAGGCGGGCAAGGGGAGTGGTGTGGACTGCCCATCCACTGTGGTGGGTTCCTGCTGGGCCTCCGATGCCGGAGTCTGCGCGTTGGGGGGTGCGGGCGGCGCAGGAGGAAGCGTTTCGGTGGTCTGCGGTAGCGATGTCTTGGGCGGTCCAGGAGCCTGTTCATCGGGGGTCGGCGGGTCAGCCGCGGGCAGCGCGGGGTGTCTCTCCGGCGGTAGCGGCAGTGGGGTGTGGGGCAGAGCGGAGGTGTGCTCCCGGATGAGCTGGATGATGTGGTCGGGCATCCAGCCGGGTTCGGTGAGCAGCAGTGTGGCGGCGGCCGTCTCCCCGCTTTCGTCCCCCGCTGCGGTTGTCAGCTGATCGAGCAGGGTGGCCACGGTGGGGCGTTGGTCGGGCTGTTTGGCCAGGCAGGCGGCCACCACATGGCGCAGTTCGGGCGGGAGGGCGTCGAGGTTGGGCTGTTCGTACACGGCCCGGAAGTGGAGCGCATGCGGGGTGCCGGTGCCGAACGGGCCGACTCCAGTTGCGGTGTAGGCCAGTACCGAGCCGAGGGCGAAGATGTCGCTAGCTGCTCCGACCGGCCGACCGGTGAGCTGTTCGGGAGACATGAAGCCGGGGGTGCCGATCGTCATGCCGGTGCTGGTCAGCGCGCTGGCCTCGCTGGCGATCGAGATGCCGAAGTCGATCACTCTCGGGCCGTCAGTGGCGAGAAGCACGTTGGAGGGTTTGAGGTCGCGGTGGATGACCCCAGCCGCGTGGATCGCCTCCAGGGCCTCGACCAAGCCAGCGCCCAGGGCGAGTACCGACTGAACTGGCCAGGAGCCTTGCCGGGCGATCGCCTCACCCAGAGGGACACCCGGTACGTAGACGGTGGCCAGCCAGGGCGGGGAGCCGTCGGGGGCTGCGTCAACCACCCCGGCAGTGAAGGCTCCGTTGACTCGCCGGGCGGCGACAACCTCGCGGGCGAAGCGGCGCCGGAACTCGCCGTCCCTGGCCAACTCTGGGCGCACCACCTTCACCGCGACCGGACGCCCGCCGGGCGAACGGGCCAAGTACACCTGGCCCATCCCGCCGGCGCCAAGCCGTGCCACCATTTTGTAGCGCCCCACCTGCCGCGGGTCCTCCGGCTCCAAAACCTCTAACGCTCCCACGCCATGCTCCCCCCACCATGCGGCCCAGTGCGACCCAGTGCGGCCCCTGTCCGTAATGCCACATAATGCCCAACCATCGCTACCAGGACGACATGCAAGACCAGATCGCCTGCCCTCGGACTTCGCACCACGACTACCGCGGTGAGGGGTGATCCGGCGTGGCGATCTGTCCACTTTGGTGCACTGGCCCGGAGGGCCGGCCGACACCTGGGAGGAATCACCGAAACGGGTGACTGCGCCGCCCAAAACATCACACTTTGTTGGCGAGCCAGTACGACGCGCAGGAATGGCTGCCATCCCGGATGAGCTGCCGCCCGACCTCAGCTGATCAGGCCGCTGCGCCGAAGCCCTTGGCACGCAGGTCCTGGTCGCGGAGCTGCGTGAAGTCGACGTCGAGCTTGGGGTCGTACGCCTCGGGCTGAATGCCGAGTTCGTGGGTGGAGTACTCGTCGAACCGTTTGATGTGCTCGGTCAGGTACGGAGAGATGTGGGCCAGGTCCTCCGGGTCGATCCCCCAACCCTCCTCCAGCAGCTGGCGAACGATCTCCGCGATGTCCAGAGCATTGTGAACAATGACCGCGTTGGTGAGCAGGGCGTCGAACTTCATCGCCTTCTCCTGCTCGATGGGGTCGTTGTCGGCTAGGGGACTCCCGATTCGCCGCCTACCGCGACGACCTCGGACTGGATGCGGTCCTGGATTTTCACTCGCTGCGAAGGTCATACGTCACCCACCTGATCGAGGACGGCTGGGATCCGCTGTTCGTGCAACAGCAGGTCGGCCACGACCATGCATCCACCACCTCCATCCATACCTGCGTGTCTTCCGACTTCCGCACCCGCACCCTGCGTCGCGCCTTGGACGAGGACGGCAAAGTCCTCGTCCGGCTCGGCGACCCACCGTCGCCCGTTCCCGCCCTGTTCGACGGAATGCTGCTCAACTACCTGGGCCAGCGGCCGAACACCAGGACCGCGACCAACCCCGGTGCCCGATGGCTCTTCCCTGGCCGCCGGGCCGGACAACCCATGACCCCGGAAGCTCTGGCACCTCGGCTCCGCCACCTCGGCTCCGCCACCTCGGCTTCCCGACCCGGCCAGGACGCACAGCGGCGATCCGCCAACTCGTCCTCCAGGCCCCGGCCCGGTGATCGCCAGGATGCTCGGCTACAACGACGACCACACCACCCGGATCGCCGAAGAGGCCGGAGGAACTTGGCGTCACTCTGCCCCCGGTGACCACCGGCGGTGACTACCGCCCGTAAGGCGCTGCTTGACCTTGCCGCTGGCGGCAGGGTTGCACGATGACCGGCATGAACAGCACCGCACCGCAGAACAGCAGGATCGTCGCCGTCACCGGAGCCGGCACCGGGATCGGCCGGGCCACCGCCCGCGCCTTCGCCGCCGAGGGCGCCCACGTGGTCGCGATCGGGCGGCGGGCCGAGCCCCTCGAGGAGACCGGGGCCGGGCACGACCGGATCACGCCGCTGGCCGCCGACATCACCGCCAAGGGCGAGCCGGATCGGATCATCCGGGCCGTGCTGGAGACACACGGCCGGCTGGACGTGCTGGTCAACAACGCAGGCATCGTGCGCAGTGGCGCCCTCGGCACGCTGACGCCGGAGATGATCACAACTCAGCTTGCCACCAACCTCGTCGCCCCCATCCTGCTGGCCCAGGCCGCGCTGCCACTCCTGGAGAAGTCGGGCGGGGTGATCGTCAATGTCAGTACGTCGGTGGGGCAGCGGGCCTGGCCCGGCAGGTCGGTCTATGCGGCTACCAAGACCGCTCTGGAGCTGCTGACCCGCAGCTGGGCGGTCGAGCTGGCACCCCGCGGGATCCGGGTGGTGGCGGTCGCCCCCGGCGCGATCGACACCCCCATCGGCGAGCACCAGGGCCTGACGCCGGAGCGAATGACAGCAGTGCGGGAGTGGCAGCTGGCGCACACCCCACTGGCCCGGACCGGCCGCCCCGAGGAGGTCGCCTGGGCAGTCACCCAGCTTGCCGCACCGGCCGCGTCGTTCGTCACCGGAGTGGTACTCCCAGTCGACGGCGGAGCGGTCGTGGCGTGATAGGAGTGGCCCGGGAGGTGGGATGGGTGCGGATCGGTGAGCTGGCCAGGGCGACCGGGAAAACCGCCCGTGCGCTCCGGCACTACGAGCAGGCCGGGCTGATCTCCTCGCTGCGGGCCCCCAACGGCTACCGCATCTACGACGAGCAGGCGGTGGTGCGGGTCCGCAATATCCGCTACCTGCTGGCCGCCGGGCTCACCTTGGACGACGTGCGGGTGTTCCTGCCGTGCCCAGACGGCGATGTGGCCGTCGTACCGCCCTCGGAGAAGGGCCTGCGGGTCGCGTTGGAACGGCTGGCGGTCCTCAACGAACGGATCGCTGCCCAGACCGAGGCCCGCGACCGGCTGGAAGTCGCGTTGCGACAGGCAACCGGTGGCCGGATCCGCCCAGTGGCCTGAACGCCCGCTCGTCGCAGAGGCCGGAGGAACCTGGAGTCGCTACGCTCCCCACGGCCACTCACGGTGACCACTAGCCCTCACCGGCCAAGGAATACGCGACTCTCGATTACGCGAGGTCGCCAGTTCGCTACTCCGGACAGCCTCACGCGGGGCGTGGCCTCAGGCAGGGCGTGGCCTCAGGCAGGGCGTGGCCTCACCCTTCGAGAAGCGGTCCCGTTCCACGATCGTCATCCGCTCGGCGTGGCCGACGAGGGCCCGCGCCGCGAGCAGCCCCGCGAGACTGCCTCCGACGACCACCACGTGCCGCCCGGCCGGCCCGGCTGCTTCTCCTGAGCCATAACAGCCGTTCGTCCGTACCGAGTTCACCGACTGCACTCCTCTTTCCGGAGATTCATTCGATGAACAGCTGTATCACCGTCATGGGCGAGCCGCCGGGTCGGCGCACCGGCGACGGTGCCGAGTCCGGACCCCTCATGGGTGGTGACATGCGTGTAACTCTAGGTAACGCACGTGGTCACGTATGGTCATGCGGCGCGTGGAAGATACGAAATACGAGATATCAGGAGGGCCAATTGGCGCTGGAGCCGGTGTGGTTCGCGGTTCTGGGGTCGGTTCGGGTGGAGCGGACGGGGGCTGAACTGGCGTTGGGGCGTCCGCAGGAAAGGGCGCTGTTGGGGCTGTTGCTGGCGAGGGCGGGGCGACCGGTGGCGGTGAGTGAGATCGTCGACGTGCTGTGGGGGAGGCGGCCTCCGGACAGCGCGGTGAATGTGGTGCGACGTCATGTGGGATCGCTGCGGCGTCTGTTGGAACCCGGTCTGCCCAACCGTGCCGCCGGCCGGTGGCTGATACGGGACGCGGGCGGGTACCGGCTCCTGGTCGACGCAGACTCGCTGGATCTGCTGCGGTTCCGTCGGCTGCGGGACGAGGCGCATCGGGTCGGCGGCGACACCCACGAGTCGCCGGCGCGGGTCGTGGAGCTTCTCACCGGTGCCCTGGGCCTGTGGCAGGGGCCGGTCGGGGCCGGGCTCCCCGCCGAGGTGCGCGAGCGCGCCGGGTTCGGGGCGGTCGATCGTGAACGGCTGGCGGCCGTACGGGAGGCGGCCGACGCGGCGCTGCGCGCAGGCGCCCCCGCCGCCGTCCTGCCCCTGCTCCAGGAGGCCGCGGCCGGTGACCCGCTGGACGAACCTCTGCTGGCCCGGCTGATTCTCACGCTGGCCGCCACCGGGCGCGAGGCCGAGGCGCTGAGCACCTACCGGGCCGCCTGCGCGAGACTCGCCGACGAGTTGGGCATCGACCCGGGGCCGGAACTCCGAGACGCCCATCGGGCTGTGCTGCGCGGCACCGGGCCGGTCGACGGCGTGTCGCGCGGCGGTGATCCGGACAACATGGGTCCTCGCAGCACCGGTTCGCCCGCGCCCGCTACCTCGGGGGCCGAGGCCGCGACCGGGGCCGCCGCCCCTGCGACCCCGCGCGTTCCGGCCGCCGTCCCCGCTCAACTCCCCCACGATCTGCCGACGTTCACCGGCCGCCGTGCCGAGCTGGAGCAGGTGCTGGCGTTCCTCGCCGACCACGGCGACAGCGGCGACGGCGGCGACAGGGGAGACAGGGGAGACTGCGGCGACAGGGGAGACTGCGGCGACAGCGATGACGTGCGTCCCGCCGACACCGTCGTGATCGGCGCCATCGGCGGTATGGCCGGGATCGGCAAGACCACGCTCGCCGTGCACTGGGCCCATCGGGTCGCGGACCGGTTCCCGGACGGCCAGCTCTACGTCAACCTCCGGGGGTTCGCGCCGTCGGGCGCGGTGATGGAGGCCGGGGAAGCGGTGCGTGTCTTCCTCGACGCGCTGGGCGTACCGCCGGAGCGGGTCCCGCACGGGGTGGACGCCCAGGCGGCGCTGTACCGCAGCCTGTTGGCGGGGCGGCGGTTCCTGGTGCTGCTGGACAACGCGCGGGACACCGAGCAGGTGCGGCCGTTGCTGCCGGGCACGCCCGGCTGTCTGACCATCGTGACGAGCCGCAACCAGTTGTCGGGCCTGGTGTCCGCGCACGGCGCGCACACGCTGGCGCTGCGTCCGCTGGACGCCGAGCAGGCGCGGGCGTTCCTCGAACGCCGACTGGGTGCCGGGCGGCTCGCGGGTGAGGCGCGGGCGGTGGCGGAGATCGCGGACCTGTGCGGTGGGCTTCCGCTGGCGCTGGCCTGTGTCGCGGCGCGGGCCGCGGCGCATCCGGATTTCCCGTTGTCGGCGATCGCGGCGGAGCTGCGCGTGGCGCACGGCAGTCTGGACGCGTTCAGCCGGACGGACGCGTCCGCGAACGTCGGGGCGGTGTTCTCCTGGTCGCTGGGTGCCGTGTCGCCCGAGGCGGCGCGCCTCTTCCCGCTGCTCTCGCTGCATCCCGGCCCGGACTTCTCCGTGGCCGCGACGGCGTCGCTCGCCGAACTGCCCGTACGCCGGGCCCGGTCGCTTCTGACCGAGTTGGCCGACGTCCACCTCGTGGGAGAGCCCGCCCCCGGCCGGTACGCCCTGCACGATCTGCTGCGCGCCCACGCGGCCGAACTCCTGGAGGACCATCGCCCGGAGGGCGAGCGCGAGGCGGCCGCCGAGCGGCTGTACGCGTACTACCTGCACACCGCGCACGCCACCGAACCGCTCCTCGCCCCGTACGCGGACCCGGTGCCGCCGGGGCCGCCCCCGGCCGGTGTCCACGCCGAACCGCTCGCCGGCCACGAGCAGGCGCTGGCCTGGCTGACCGCCGAGTATCCGGTGCTGCTCGCCGTCGTCGGGGCGGCGGCCCGGTCCGGCAGCGACCGGGTGGCGTGTCAGCTCGCCTGGGCGCTGGAGCCGTTCTTCGACCGACGGGGGCACTGGCACGACTGGGCGACCGTCCAGCGGATCGCGCTCGACGTGGCCCTGCGCACTGCCGATCCCGCAGGGGAGGCAAGGGGCCTGCGCGCGTTGGCCCGGGCCGAGAGCCGGCTCGGTCTGCACGGATCGGCCCGCCCCCGCCTCGACCGTGCGCTGGAGCTCTTCGCCGGGCTGGGGGACGACATCGGTCGGGCCGACACCCATCGCAGCCTCGGCTGGACCCACGAACAGGAGGGCGACCTGCCCGGCGCCCTCCACCACAACCGGCTGGCCATGGAACTGTTCCGGAACAGCGGCCGACGCGCCGCGTACGCCAGTGTCCTCAACTCCGTCGGCTGGTACCACGCGCTGCTCGGCGAGTACCGGGAGGCCCTGAGCCACAGCCACCAGGCCCTGACCCTGCTCCAGGAACTCG
Organism: Streptomyces sp. NPDC057474; assembly: GCF_042802555.1. Classification (NCBI taxonomy): domain Bacteria; kingdom Bacillati; phylum Actinomycetota; class Actinomycetes; order Kitasatosporales; family Streptomycetaceae; genus Streptomyces; species Streptomyces sp. NPDC057474. The sequence continues at coordinate 16,105 of NZ_JBHVDX010000006.1, forward strand.
GCGACCGCTACGGCCAGGCCGCCACCTGGCACACCATCGCGTACGCCCACCACCACCTCGGCCGCCACCCGAACGCCCTCCTCGGCTACGGCCACGCCCTCGCCCTCTACCGGGAGCTGGGCGTGCCGTACCTGGAGGCCTGCACCCTCGTCCACGCCGGCGACACCCATGCCGCGATGAGCGACCATGCCACCGCCCACGAGGTCCGGCAGCAGGCCCTCACCCTCCTCATCACGCTCGGCCACCCCGACGCCGACCGGCTCCGGGCCCAGATCGCAGCGAGCGAGCGATGTGTATGACCGGCGCCCTCCCCATCGCCGGCACTCCGCTCAGGCCCTCGAGCCGAGGTGTGCCGGCCCGGTCGGTCCGCGTCAACCGGCTCGCCCCTGCGGGGAATTGATGCGGTTCGACGTACTGGGTCCTCTTCGGGTGTGCCGGGGCGAGGAGGAGCTCGACCTGGGGTTCCCCCAACAGCGTGCGCTGCTGGGGTTGTTGGTCGTGCGTGCCGGTCGGCCGGTGCCGTCGGGCGAGATCGTCGACGTGCTGTGGCCCGAGCGGACGCCGGCCAGCGCGATGAACGTGGTGCGTCGTTACGCCGGTTCGCTGCGGCGGCTGCTCGAACCCGGTCTGCCGCCCCGGGCGCCCGGACGGCGGCTGCTGCGCCGCGCCGGGGGTTATCTGCTGGAGGCGGGCGAGGACGAGGTCGACCTGCTGCGGTTCCGCGCGCTCACCAAGCGGGGCAAGCGGGCGGCGGCCACCGGGCGGTCCGAGGTGGCGTCGCGGCACTTCGCGGCGGCGCTGAGCGAGTGGCGCGGTCCGGTGGCGATGGGGATCCCCGCCGCCGTACGGGAGCACGCCGTATTCGCCGAAGTGGAACGCGAGTTGGTCCGCACGGCCCGGATGGCCGCCGACGCGGCGCTCCTCTGCGGCAGGAGCGAGCAGGCGCTGCCCCGGCTGCGGCAGGCCATCGAACTCGACCCCCTCGACGAACCGTTGCACGCGGCGCTCGTCATGGCCCTGGCCGCGTCCGGCCACCAGGCGGAGGCGCTGGCCGCGTACGAGCGCGTACGACGGCTGCTGGCCGAGGAGTTGGGGGTGGTTCCCGGCACGGAACTGGCCGCGGCCCACACCAGAGTGCTCCGGCAGGAGTGGGTGCCGAGCGGACCGCGCACGGCACCGCGTTCCACGGCTGCCCGTTCGGCCGGGCCGCCGGGTCCCTGTTCGAGCACGCCGAGGCCCGGACCGGCGTCCGCCACCGCCACCGCCACCAGCCTCGCCCAACTGCCGGCCGACCTGCCGGTCTTCGTCGGGAGACGGTCCGAACTCGGCCGCCTGACGGAGATCACGGACACGGCCGCCGTCTCCGCCGACGCGCCCCCGGCCGTGCGCGCCGTCATCGCGGAGGCGCCCGCCACCGTGCTGATCAGCGGGATGCCCGGAATCGGGAAGACGGCCCTCGCGGTGCACTGGGCACACAAGGTCGCCGGACGCTTCCCCGACGGTCGACTCCACGTCGAGCTGCGGGGGTTCGACCCGGTCCGGGCGCCCCTGGACCCGGCGGCGGCGCTGCGCGGGATGCTCGCCGCGCTCGGGGTCCCGCCCGCGCAAATGCCGGGCCGCGCGGACTCCCTCGCCGGGCTGTACCGGAGTCTGCTGGCCGGCCGGCGGCTGCTGGTCGTGCTGGACGACGCGGCCGACACCGAGCAGGTACGGCCGCTGCTGCCCGCGTCGCCCGGCTCTCTGACCCTGGTCACCAGTCGCAACGGACTGGCCGGTCTGATCGCTTCGGGCGCCCATCCGCTGCGCCTGGACCTGCCGTCGTCGGCGGACGCACGGGCGATGCTGGCGGCGCACCTCGGCCAAGACCGGCCGGCCTCCGAGCCCGAGGCGACCGACGAGATCGTCACCCGGTGCGGCCGACTGCCGCTGGCCCTCGCGATCGCCGCCGCCCGCGCCACCGGCCGCCCGAACGTCCCCCTCTCGGCCCTCGCCGCCGAGCTGCGACACTCCCGGGACAGCCTCGACGCCTTCGCCGCCACCGGAGGAACTCCCGGCGGCCCCACCGCCTTCGCCAACACTGGAGCAACGCCGCACGCCCCTACCGCCTTCGCCGACACTGAAGAGCCGCCCGACGCCCCTACCGACCTCGCCGACACCAGGCAGACACCCGAAGCGTCTACCGGCCTCGCCGACACCAAGCGGACACCCGAAGCGTCTACCGGCCTCACCGACACCAAGCAGACACCCGAAGCGTCTACCGGCCTCACCGACACCAAGCAGACACCCGACGCCCCCACCAGCCTCACCGACACCAAGCAGACACCCGACGCCCCCACCAGCCTCGCCGGCGCCATGGAGACGCCCGACCTCCGCGCCGCCTTCGCCCGCTCCTACCGTCGTCTTCCGCCGGAGAGCGCGCGGCTGTTCCGTCTGTTGTCCCTGCACCCCGGCCCGGACCTGGACCCGGACACGGCCGCGGCCCTGGCCGGCCTCCCGGCCCGTCGGGCCCGGCTGCTGCTCGACGACCTCGCCGACGCCCACCTCGTCGCCGAACACGCACCCGGCCGCTACGCCCCGCACGACCTGCTGCGCGTCTTCGCCGCCGAGCTGACCGAGACGTACGACTCCCCCGAGGACCGCCGCGCCGCCCGCCGACGCCTGCTCGACCACGACCCGCGCACGGACACCCCATAGCCACCACCGTCACTTCACGGTCACTCTTTTTTCACATCTTCCTTCCTACGCTCCGGGTGCAGTGATTGACGGTGTATTCGAACGGCCGTGGAGGAAACGACAGATGACCAGGTCCGACACCAGCGCCATCGGGGCAGCGGGCCTCCGCATAGCCGTCCTCGACCTCGGCCTCGACCTCGGCCTCGACGGGACGGCCACGGAGCTGCCTGGAGATGGGCGGCCCGGGGCGGGGGCGTACCGGCTGACCGCGCGGACCGGCGGCGCGTACCTGTTCGTGGGGGTGCGCGGGACCGGCGTTCCGCTTGCCGAACGGATTCCGGACGTCTCCCTCCAGCCGGGGGACATTTGTTTCTACGACGCGAACCACCCGCCGTTACTGGACTTCCCCGAGCGCTGCCGGCTGAAGGTCTTCCTCGTCCCGCGTGAGGAGCTGGGGCTGGAGGACGGCGACCTGCGGCGCATCGTCGCGACCCCGGTCGCCGGGTCCTCCCGGCTCGGGACGCTGCTGTCGCCGTTCCTGTCCGAGCTGGCCGACACAGCTGTCTCCGCCGAGCCCCCGGTCGGCGAGATGCTCGCCCGGAACGCGGTGAACCTGCTGGCCACCCTCGCCACGGAGCAGCTGGGGCGGACCCCGACGGGCACCCCCGGCGGCCGGTCGCCGCTGGTGGCACGCGCCCTGCGGTTCATCGACGAGCACCTGGCCGACGCGGACCTGTCGCCCGAGGTGATCGCGGCGGCCCACCACATCTCGGTGCGCTATCTGCACAAGCTCTTCCAGGACGAGGGCACGACCGTGGGCCGCTGGATCCAGCGCCGTCGGCTGGAGGAATGCCGGCGCGACCTCGTGCTCGGCGTCCGCAACCGCCGCACGATCGCCTCGGTCGCCGGCCGCTGGGGCTTCCTGAGCGCGACCCACTTCAGCCGGGTGTTCCGGGCGGCGTACGGCATGTCACCGAGCGAGTGGCGGGACACGGCGGGGCAGGCTACGGCGGGCGGACGGGGTACGCGGCCTCACGGCCGGTAGCACCCGCGGCTCAGTCCGGCGGCCTCGTCCAGGCCGCGTTCGCGGCCGAGAGCCGGTACACGGCCACCGAGGTCGCCGCGAGCAGCAGCAGGGCCAGGCCCAGGGTGAGCGTGAGGTCGGTGTGCAACAGGAGGAGCGCTCCGGCGAGGGCGCCGAGGAACATGGCGAGGACGGAGAGAAGGCGGCGGCCGGGCCGGGGCGCCGCCCCGCCGGCCGAGGCGGAGTCCGCCGCCAGGCCCGTCAGTGTGAGGGTGAGCACGGTGGTGGTGAGGTCGGGGACGCCGAGGCGCCGTACGACCGCGTTCTGCAGGCCCATGGCGAGGCCGAGGAGCACGATCAGGGTGTACCTGACGGGGTCGCCGACCCGGTCGTCGGAGACGGCGGCCGTGAGGACGGCCCCGGCGACCAGCACCGCCTGGAACGCGGTGGCGGCGGCCAACAGCCGTCCGCGGTGGGCCGCGAACCGGACCGCGGACCGGCCGCCGGCCACCGCGCCCGCGAGGAACGCGGCCACGGCGACGACGGACGCCGGCGCTGACAGCCCGTCGGCGCCGGCCAGGGCGAACCCCAGGAAGACCACGTTGCCGGTCATGTTGGCGACGAAGACATGCCCGAGGCCCAGATAGCTGACGGCGTCCACCACTCCGGTCACCACGGTCAGGGTCAGCATCAGCGGCGGCAGCGGCCCGTGCCGGTCTCCGCGCGGCGGGGCGAGGGTGTGGGCGAGGTCGGTCAGCAGCTTGCGCACAGCTCGCCACTCCTTCCGCTCCGCCGGGCGGAGCACCGTCGTTCCGTCGTCAGCCCGCCGCGTGCTCGCCGATGACGGCCTGCGCGTAGACGATCCCGAGGCCGTACGCGCCGCCGTGCTCCTTGACGACCTCCGTCGTGGGACCGTACGTCTCCGTACGCGCCCAGTCGCGCTGGAGCTCCAGGAGCACCTGCACCCAGGTGACCGGTACGGCGCCGGCCTGGACCATGCGCTGCACGGCGTGCTCGTGGGCCTGCGGGCTGACCCCGCCGGACGCGTCGGTGACGACGTAGACCTCGTAGCCCTGGGCGAGCGCGGACAGCGTGGGCAGGACGACGCAGACCTCGGTCCACAGGCCCGCGATGACGAGCTTCTTGCGGCCGGTGGCCTTCACGGCCTCGACGAAGGCGACGTCCTCCCAGGCGTTCATCGTCGTACGGTCGACGATCTTCCGGTCGGGGAAGACGTCCGCGAGCTGCGGCAGGAGCGGGCCGGAGAAGGACTCGGCGGCCACCGTGCTGAGGACCACCGGCACGTCGAAGACCTTGGCGGCCTTGGCCAGGCCCACGGTCGCGTTGATGATCGCGGTGCGGTCGCCGCTGCCGGTGCCGAAGAACATCTGCGGCTGGTGGTCCACAAACAGGACCGCGCAGTTGTCGGGGGTGAGCAGGTCGGGGCCGGGGGTTGCGGTGACCTCGTTGATGTCGACCATGGTCGTGCCTTTCCTGAGGGGGGTTCTGATGGATCAGTGAGATTCGGGTGGGTCAGAGGGAGAAGCAGGGGTCGAAGGCCGGGCTCCCGGTCTCCGGGGCGAGCCCGCGTCGGGCACGCCACCGGCGGTGCCGCTCCGACTCGGCGGCGGCCTGGCCGAGCAGTTCGGCCTGCCGGGCACCCGACAGTCCCGACCGGCCGGACGGTCCCGACCAGCACGGCAGTCCGGGCAGGCTCGTACGGTCGGTCGCCTGATAGCCGCCGAAATGCGCGACCGGGCTCCAGTCGGGGCTGACGGGCGGCAGTTCCTCGTCGAGGCCCTCGTACTCGGCGGCCGCGTGCACGATCCGGCCGCCGACGACGGTCAGTACGGACTCGATGTGCGCGATCTCGGGCTCGGGCACGGTGAAGTAGTCCTCGGAGAGCACTGCCAGGTCGCCGTAGTACCCGGGGCGCAGGACGCCCTTGACGTCCGCCTCGCCGGTCAGCGCGGCTCCCGCCGTGGTGAACATGGCCAGCGCCGTGGACCGGTCCAACCGGTTGTGCGGCGGGCGCAGTACCAGGTCGCCGACGGTGCGGCCGGTGACCAGCCAGTGCAGGGCGATCCACGGGTTGTAGGTGGAGACCCGGGTGGCGTCGGTGCCCGCGCCGACGGTCAGTCCTCGGTCCAGCATGGCCCGGATCGGCGGGGCGTCCGCGGCGGCGCCGGAACCGTAGCGGCGTACGAAAGCCTCACCCTGGAACGACAGCCGGTTCTGCACGGACATGGCCCCGCCGAGGGCTGCGACACGGTCCAGGCTGCCGGTGGAGACGGTCTCGGCGTGGTCGAACAGCCACCTGTTCCCGGCGGGGAAAAGCCCTTCCGCGGCGAGTTTCTCGAATACGGCGAGGTCGCGGCGGATGGTCTCGTCATAGGTGGCGTGGAGCCGGAATCCCCAGCCGTTCTCCATCAACAGCCGTACGGCCTTTTCGAATTCGACTTCGTAGTCTTCCGTGAGTTGCGGGCGCGGCTGGGTGAAATTCTCGAAATCCGCCGCCGCCCATGTCAGATTCTCACCCGCGCCGTTGAGGCGCAGCCATGCGTCGCCGTCCTCGGGGCGGGCCGTTTCGATCCAGCGGGCGAGGTCGGCCAATTCCTGGCCGGGGGTCTGCGGGAAGAGGTGATAGGCGATGCGCAGCGACAGCTGTCCGGCCTCGGCGAGTTCGGTGATCGTGCCGTAGTCGTCGGGGAAGTTCTGGAATCCGCCGGCCGCGTCGATGGCCGAGGTGAGCCCGAAGCGGTTGAGCTCCCGGAGGAAGTGCCGGGTGGAGGTCTTCCGGTCCGGGTCCTCCAGGGCCGGGGCCTTGGCCAGGGTCGAGTAGAGGATCAGGGCGCTGGGCGCGGCGAGCAGCATGCCGGTGGGCTCGCCGCCGCGGCCCCGTACGATCTGGCCGCCCTTGGGGTCGGGGGTGTCGCGGGTGTGTCCGGCGGCCTTGAGGGCGGCGCGGTTGAGGACCGCCGACTGGTACAGGTGCAGCACGAACACCGGGGTGTCCGGGGCGGCGGCGTTCAGTTCGCCGACGGTCGGCAGCCGGCGCTCGGCGAACTGCTCGGCCGACCAGCCGCCCACCACCCGTACCCACTGGCCCTTCGGTGTACGGGCCGCCTGCTCGCGCAGCATGGCCAGGCCCTGGCGGAGGGTGGGCACGCCGTCCCAGCGCAGCTCCAGCACGTAGGAGAGGCCGCCGCGGACGACGTGCAGATGGGAGTCGTTGAGGCCGGGGACCGTACGGCGGCCGAGGGCGTCCACCACCCTGGTGGCGGGGCCGATGTGGGGAGCCACGTCCTTGTCGTCGCCGACGGCCGTGATGACGCCGGCGCGCACGGCGAGCGCTTCGGCCGCCGGGCGGCGCGGGTCGCCGGTGTGGATCCGCGCGTTGCGGACGACGAGGTCTGCGGCATCGTCGGTGGCCCCGGGAACGAGCCCGCCGACCGGCATCGTGGACAACTTCGGAGAACCCCCTTTTTCGGAACCGCTTTCGGAACCGCTTTCGGAACCGGCTTCGCTTTCGAAGCTATGCGGCGCGGAGCCTTCTCTGTGTTCCGGCAGCGCACCGCATTCGTCATCACAGCGCACGGGTGATCGGCATTCCCTGTTTCCGTGCACTCTCGGACCGACTTCGGTGCGCTGGTGGGCAATTCCCCACGGCTTTCCGGTTCTAGCGTGCTGGCCGAAGCGCTGCGGGCATATCACGCCGCGTATCACGCACAACACGCCGCGACACGTCGCGACACATCGCAAAACCCAATACACCGCAACACACCGCAACACATCGGGAGATCCACATGTCCGACATCTCCGAGCCGATCCGGCCGGTCCTGGAGCCGGCGGCCGCCGCCTTCGCGGACGCCACCGCCAACCCGCCCTTCCTCTTCGAACTGCCGCCCGCCGAGGGGCGGAAGGCGGTCGACGAGGTGCAGTCCGGCGAGATCGAGAAGCCGGAGATCGACGAGGAGTGGATCACCGTCTCGGGCGGTCCGACGGGCAGTGTCCGGGCGCGGATCGTGAAGCCCGCCGGTGCCGAGGGCGTCCTGCCGGTGATTCTCTACATCCACGGCGCGGGCTGGGTGTTCGGCAACGCGCACACCCACGACCGGCTGGTGCGCGAGCTGGCCGTCGGCGCGAACGCCGCGGTGGTGTTCCCCGAGTACGACCTCTCCCCCGAGGCCCGCTACCCGGTCGCCATCGAGCAGAACTACGCGGTCGCGAAGTGGGTCGTCGAGCAGGGCGCGTCCAAGGACCTGGACGGTGCCCGGCTGGCCGTGGCCGGTGACTCGGTCGGCGGCAACATGACCGCCGCGCTGACCCTGATGGCCAAGCAGCGCGGTGACGTCCCGTTGGTGCAGCAGGTGCTGTTCTACCCGGTGACGGACGCGAACTTCGACACCGGCTCCTACCACCAGTTCGCCACCGGCTACTTCCTGCGCCGCGACGGCATGCAGTGGTTCTGGGACCAGTACACGACCGACGAGGCCGAGCGCGCCCAGATCACCGCGTCCCCGCTGCGGGCGAGCGTCGAGCAGCTCAAGGACCTGCCCCCGGCCCTGGTCATCACCGGCGAGGCCGACGTCCTGCGCGACGAGGGCGAGGCGTACGCCAACAAGCTGCGCGAGGCGGGCGTGCCGGTCACCGCCGTGCGCTTCCAGGGCATCATCCACGACTTCGTCATGCTCAACGCCCTGCGCGGGACGCACGCCGCCGAGGCCGCGATCACGCTGGCCACGGGCACCCTGCGTACCGCCCTGCACGGCAGCTGACCCACCCCGCCCCTGAGAGACCCACGGTCGCCGGCCGCACCCGGCACCGATAAGGAGAACCCGACCATGTCCGCCACTCCCACCGTCCTCCTCGTGCACGGCGCCTTCGCCGACGCGTCCAGCTGGGCCGGCGTCATCGAGGAACTGCGCAGCCAGGACATCCCCGTCCGCGCGCTGCCGAACCCGCTGCGCGGCCTGGCCTCCGACGCCGCGTACGTCGCCTCCGCGGCGGCCCAGATCGACGGCCCGGTCGTCCTCGTCGGCCACTCCTACGGCGGCGCGATCATCACCGTGGCCGGCGCCGCCGAGAACGTCGTCGGCCTGGTCTACGTGGCCGCGTACATCCCCGAACAGGGCGAGAACCTGGGCGAGTTGCAGGGCCGTTTCCCGCTGGCCCCGCTCGTCGCCAACCTCGACGAGTGGACGTACCCCGTCGAAGGCGCCGACCCCGCCGTGGAGGTCACGATCAAGCAGGACGCCTTCCCCGGCATCTTCGCCGCCGATGTCCCGGCCGAGGTCACCAGAATCCTCGCCGTCTCCCAACGACCCCTGTCCGCCTCGGTGTTCACCGAGCGGACCGCGACCGCCGCCTGGCAGACCAAGCCCTCCTGGGCCGTCGTCGCCGACGCCGACGAGGCCATCAACCCCGACGTCCAGCGCTTCGGCGCCAAGCGTGCCGGCGCCACCGTCACCGAGATCGAGGGCGCCTCCCACGCCGTGGCGGTCTCCCGCCCCCAGGAGGTCGCGGCAGTGATCCGCGACGCGGTACGAGCAACGAACTGACGAACTGACGTACTGACCAACTGACGAACCGACAAAGAAGCGGCTCCGCCTGATGTCCTTCCGTCACCGGGCGGGGCCGCGCCCCTTCAGGGGCGCGGGGTTGTATCGATCTGCGGCTCCGCCGCGTGGGCGCGACCGGCCACAACCGACCCCGCAGTCGCCATACACCCCAACCCCGTACGGCGGCCCAGGCGCACAACCCCGAGCCGCCGGAGCACAGCACATACCTCCGCACGCCCCCATGAATACGCCGTGCGCCCCAGGAAACGGGTAGTTCCCGCCAAACCCCTCGTCTGACGGCCGACGCGCTGCCACTCTGTTGCCGTCGGCACAGGGAGCGGGGGGACCGGTCCCGACACCGGCATCGGGGGAACGCATGTCATCATCACGCACGGGGTCGACTCTGCTCATTTCCAGGCCACTTGGCTTCTTACGTCCGGCGGGCCGCCACCCGGCGGGGTGACCGGGATGCCGAGCCCACAGGACCCCACCGCATCGCACGACCAGGTGTTCGCCAGGGTCGCCCGCGAAATCGACGCGGCCGACGCGGTCGCGGAGAACCTGCGCGCCGTAGTGACCGCCGCGCGCGCCCGGATGGGGCAGCCGATGCGCGTGGCCGTCGCCGGGCAGATCAAGCGCGGCAAGTCGACGCTGGTGAACGCGCTGCTGGGCGAAGAGGTGTCGGACACCGGACAGTTGGAGCTGACGTTCAACGTCTGCGAGTTCCACCATGCCGAACGCCCCCGCCTGCTCGTCCACTTCAAGGACGGCCGGGCACCCGAGGAGTGGCGCCCGGAGGCGCTGTCCCGGCTGACCGTGCGCTCCCCGGACGGGCTGAGTCTGCTGCGTTCGGTACGCAAGGTGGAGATGGGCCGGCCGAGCCCGCTGCTGCGCCGCTTCCGGCTGGTGGACACACCGGGCCTGGGCAGTGTGCACGGCACCGACGCCGAGAACACCCTCGCCTTCCTGGGCATCGACGATCCCGCCGAGCGGGAGGAGGCGGCCCGGGTCCTCGCGGAGCTGGGCCAGGACGCCCGTTCCGTGCACGCGGAGAGCGCCGCCGAGATGGACCGGGCGGACGCGGTCGTCTTCGTGTTCAGCCGCGGCCTGGGCCGGGCCGACCAGCAGGCGGTGGAGTCCTTCGCCGGGTCGTACGGCGAGGTGGTCAGCCCGCTGAAGGCGTTCGGGGTGCTCTCCCGCAGCGACCAGTACTGGCCACCCGTGGGCGAGACCGGCCGGGACGGCATGCCGCTGGACCCGTCCGACTACCACGCCTACGACCCCATGGCCACGGCCCGCCGCATCGCCGACTCCTACCTCGAACGCCCCCTGGTCCGGCGGGTGTTCCGCACGGTCGTGCCCGTCGCCGGCCTGCTCGGGGTGGGCGCGCAGTGCCTGCCGGGCGACGGCTTCGGGCCGCTCGCCGACCTGGCGAAGGTGGAGCCCCGGCTGCTGACCGAACGGATGGAGGACGTCCACCTGTTCTGCGTACGCGACTACCCGGACCTGCCCGTTCCGCCGGATGTGCGTGCCGCGCTGGTGGGCCGGCTGGGGGCGTGGGGCGTGTTCCTGGCCTGCGGTTACCTCCGGCAGGGGCTGGCCGAGGCGGAGGTGCGCCGACGGTTGCTGGAACACAGCGGGGTGACCGAACTGCGCGGCCTGGTGCTGCGGCACTTCGGCAACCGGGCCGCGCTGATCAAACTGGATCACGGGCAGCGCGAGATCGCCGACGAGGTGGCCCGGCTGCGCGCCACGGCACAGCGGGCGGGCCGACGGCCACCGCCGGTGGCGGACCGGATCGCCGGCCTGCTGGAGAGCTCGCGGGTCAGCGACCCCGGCCCGTCCGAACTCGCCGCGCTGGGCGCCCACTACCGCGGCCGGCTGAACCTGACCGCCCAGGAGGAGGCCCAGCTCCTCGCCGTCACCGGAGAGCGGGGCACCGGCTGCGCGGCCCGGCTCGCCCTGCCGCCGGACACCCCGGTCGGTGTCCTGCTGACCACGGCCCGCGAACGCGCCGCCCACTGGGCCGCCCGCGCCGGGGACCCGCTGCTCGACCGACCCACGCTCATGGTCGCGCGGGTGGTGCTGCGGTCGTACGAACGCGTGGCTGATCTCGTCGACCGGGCGCGCGTCCTGCTGTACGGGGACGACGACGAACCGGTCGGGCGCAACGGTGAGAGGAGTGCCCCATGAGCTGGGATCCGTACGACCCGGGTGCCGAACCGGACCTCGATCCGGGACCGGCCCCCCATGCCGTCGAGGACCCGACGGCACTGTGGGACCCCGGCACCGTCGACCCGACGGCACTGCCGGACGCCACCGATCCGTACGCCGACCCGACAGACCCGACGGACCCGACAGACCCGTACGCCGTACCGGGCCTCGACCCGGGCCTCGACCCGGACGGCGCTCCGGCCGACGACGGCATCCCCGATCTGCCGAACTTCGACCCCGCGCAGAGCGATCCCGGCGCCGTCCTCGGCAATCCCGGCGAGGCCATGGACCTGTGGCAGGAGCAGGCCGGCCAGAACGCCTGCGCGATCAGCGCCCAGGGCATGGTCCTGGAGTATCTGACGGGGGAGCGCGTCAGCGAGGAGCAGCTCACCGAGGAGGCGGCGAGCAGGGAGTGGTACGACGGGACCGGCACCCGGCCCGAACACGTGGGGAGTCTGCTCGAACTCCACGGCGTCCCGGTGCAGCAGGTGGAGGGCGCGTCCCTGGAGCAGTTGGAAGGGGTGCTCGCGGACGGCGGTGCCGCGATCGTCGGCCTGGACGCGCAGGAGATCTGGGCGCCGGGGCACGACCCGGACGACGACGCGCTCGGTGACGCGCCGGGCATCCCGGGCCAGGACGCCAACCACGCCGTCTGGGTCACCGGCATCGACAACAGCGACCCCGCCCACCCCATGGTGATCCTCAACGACTCCGGGCACCCCGACGGACAGGGCCTGGAGGTGCCGTTGGACGAGTTCATGGGCGCCTGGCAGGACTCCGGCAACCTCCTCGTCGCCGCGGGCACGCAACGGGGGGTGTGACCATGACGGCGGAGAACGTCGAGCGGGTGGGCGGCCCACCCGAGGAGCCGACCACACTCGCCGCGCGGTGCGCGGACTGGCTCATGGCGGAACGGGACCGCATCGAGCGGGAGGTGCGGGCGGAGTACGAGCGGTCGACGGCCGACGCCGCCGGACCGCCGGAGCCGCCGGAGCCGCCGAAGCCGCCGCAGCCGCCGAAGCCGGATGCGGCCGTGCCCGCCCCCGCGCCGGCGGTCGCGGCCCCGCTCATCCGACTGTTGGACCGGGTCGCCGAACTGCCGTCGTCGGCTGCGGCCGCCGGATCCGCCGGATCCGCCGAAGGCCACCCGCGTGACCCGGTGCTGGACTGGGTGCGCCGCAGCGTGCTGGCCGCGCTGACCGCGTCCGGTGTCACCCCGGTCGAGGACTCCGGTCCGGTGGATCCCACCCGGCACAACGTGGTCGCCACCCGCGCCGACCCGTCGGGCCTGCGCTGCGGCGCCATCGCGGAGACGGTACGCCCCGGCTATCTCTGGGGCGAGGCCGTACTCCGCCACCAGGAGGTCGTCGCCTTCGTACCGCCGGGGAAACCGGGCCCCGGCGAAACCGCCACCGCGCACGGGATCGACGAAACCGGCGCCGCGCACAGGATCGACGAGACAGGCGACGCACCCGGAATCGGTGAGACCCGCGACGCGCACAGGTTCGGTGCTACCCACGACGCGCACGGGATCGGTGAAATCCGCGACGCGCCTGAACCCGGCAAAGCCCTCGACGCACCCGGGATCGCCGCGCTCCTCGACCCGTCCGGATCCGGCGGTACCCGCAGCGCGCCCCACCCCGGCGACGACACCCCCCACGCACCCCGCCCCGGCGGCGAGATCCGCGACGCACCCGGCCCCGGCGAGGAAGGCGGCCCCTCCCATGACTCATCCCTCGACTCGCCCCACGACGCCTCCCATGAAGACCTCCGCTGACCCGGCGGCGGCACCGCGCTCCGAGATCCTGTGCCGGGAGCTGCGCCGCTCGCCGGTCTTCCACCGGCTCGTCCCCATGGAGTCGGGGATCGGCTGGCCACTGCCCGTGCCGGTGGTGCAGGACGGAGCACCGCGGGTCTACGTACGGCTTCCGCTGTTCGTCATGCGGCCCGACCCGGCCGGGGGCGCCGACCTGTTCCCACCGTTCGCCACGGCGACGCTGGACTGGTCGACGCAGCGGCTGGTCGAGTACACGGATCTGCGTTTCAAGGAGCCGCACCGCTCCCGCACGGAGTGGTCCCAGCCGGTCGGCCGGTTCCCCCACCCGGCCGTGGAGGGGCTGACGACCAACGCCTACCGGGGCCTTCGGGCCCAACTGTTCGCCCTCTACGACGAGTTGTTCGACGAACTTTCGGTCGGACGGCAGCCGGGCGGCGGCTGGGCCGAGGAGTTCGGCGGTCTGCTGTCCCAACTGCTGGAACCCGCCCTCGTCCCCCACTACCGGCAGCTCGCCCCCAGGTTCCTGGGCCGGCACCTGTCCGACCCGCACCTGCCCGACGAAAGGTGAACCATCATGCCGGACAACGTCTTCAGCCGTCTGCGCTCGGACGTCCTGGCCGCCTTCCCCAAGCTCGCCCACCAGCTCGCCGAGGAACTCGGCCCCCGTCAGCGGGAGTTGCTCGACCAGTCCCGGGCCAGGCTGGCGCAGGGCACCTGCCACGTCGTGGTCGGCGGTGAGTTCAAGCGGGGCAAGTCCATGCTCCTCAACGCCCTGGTGGAACGGCCCGGCCTGTTCCCCGTGGATGTCGACGTGGCGACCTGTGTGGTGTGCACCCTCGGCTGGGGCCCGCGCGAACAGGCCGTGGTGCACCTCGGCGACCCGCAGGCCGGAGGCGGCGGCGCCACCCGCCAGGTCACGATCGGCCTCGACCGGTTGGCCGAGTACGTCACCGAGCAGGGCAACCCGCGCAACCACAAACGGGTCCAACTCGTCGAGATCCAGGCCCCGATGCCCCAGCTGGAGACCGGCCTCGTCCTCATCGACACCCCCGGCGTAGGCAGCGTGAACCCCGAACACACCACCGCCACACGGGCGTTCCTGGAACGTGCCGACGGCCTGGTGTTCGTGTGCGACGCCATCGAACCGCTCGCCACCTATGAACTCGACTTCCTCGGCGAGGCGTTGGAGAAGTGCGAGGTGGTCATCACGGTCGTCACCAAGACCGACAAGGTCGCCGACCCTTCGCCCGTGGTCGCCGGGGCCCGCGAGAAGATCGCCGCCCGCACCGGCCGCCCCGCCGACCGGCTGGTCGTCGTCCCCGTCTCCTCCTTCCGCAAGCACAAATGGCTCCGGGACCGCACGGACGACCGGCTGCTCGCCGACTCCGGCTTCCCCCAGCTGGACCACGCCCTGTGGGAGGGGCTCGCCACGACCAGCGGCGCCGTCCAGCTGCGCCGCGCCCTGGACGCCCTCGGCGACGCCGTCGCCACTGCCGGCTCCCCCGTGGTCAACGAACTCGCGGCCCTGGAGTCGGACGAGTCCCTGGAGCGGATCCGGCGAGAGGTGGGCGAGACCAGCACAAGGCTGAAGCGACTCTCCACGGGCAGCGCCGAATGGCGTACGGAGCTGCGGCAGCGCTTCGAGCATGACACCCGCGCGGCGCGTACGGGACTCCAGAACGCGTTCACCTCGGCGCTGCGCGCCTACCAGGAGAAGGTGAACGCGGGAGCCGATCCGGGAGCCGACGAGCTGGTCGGCCAGGTCGCCGCCGACATGCTCAAGGCCCTGACGACCGCCCACGAGCAGCTGGCCGCCACCGCCGTGGCCATCATGGAGGACTTCGCGCGGCGCACCAGCCTCGACCTGACCTCGCCCGAGGTTCCCAAGCCGCCCTTCACTCCCGCCATCTCGGTGCCCACCGTGCCGCTGAACGTGCGGCCGGCCCGGTTCTTCGACCAGCTCCGGGCCAGTTGGTCCACCGGGATGGCGGGGGCGGGCGCGGGCGGCCTTGTCTTCTGCATCGACCCCTTCATCGCCGGCCCCGCCGCCGCGGTGGGCATGGGCACCATGGGCTTCATCCACGGCATACGCAACCACCGCAAGGACCTCCGTGAGCGCGCCGAGCGGGAACGCGACGCCCGGATGCAGCAGCTGATCACCCAGGAGATAGCCGAGAGCCGCCGCCTCGCCACCGAGTCCTTCAACCAGGCCCACGGAGACATCGCCCAGGCTCTCATCGCCGAACTCAACGCCCAGCTCGCCGCACAGCAGGAATCCCTCGCCGAGTCCGGCCGCAGGCTCCAGGCCGCCACGGGTCAGACCAAGACGGAACTCGCCAGGCGCCGGGGCGAACTGCTGGCCCGTCAGCAGGCCTACCGACAACTGCAGAACGAACTGGACCGGCTGCGGGGGCGGGTGGACCGGGTGACCATGCCCCAGCCGCGGGGATCCGCGTCCACAGGGGGACGCGGACGACGACAGCAGGCCAGGAACACCGACGCCACGGGGGCGGCGGCGTCACCATCGCCCGGCGGAGGCAACTCGGCTGCCGACTCCGGGGGTTCGGGGATCCTGGCCGGTGCGGGGACTCCGGCGGGTTCAGCAGGTTCACGAGGTTCAACCGGCTCGGCCCGCTCGGCCGCGAAAGACATCGCGTTCGGTGTCGCCGCGGAGGTCGCCGTGGGCGCGGCTTTCACGCATGCCGGCTCCGCCGTCATGGCCAAGGACCCCACGCCTCTCGACGCCACACCCGCCGCCTCCTCCTCGTCCGACCACGCGCCGACGGTCGCCGCGCCGGGCATCGACACCCCGGTGGTCGACACCACGGCCCCGGCCGGCGGCGCTCCGCAGGACACCGCCGCGTTCATCCCCGTCACGCCCTCCCCCGTCACGCCCTCCCCCGTCACACCCTCCCTCGTCACGCCTCGCGCCGACGACATCGGCACCGGCCTGGACACGGCTTCCGCGCCTGATATCGGCTCCACGTTCGATCCCGACCAGTTCGACACGCCATGAGCGGCACCGGCGACCGGACGCACGGCGGCGACCGTACGGGCCCGGTCTACGGGATCGACTTCGGCACATGGACGTCTGCGCTGGTCGTCCTGCGGCCGGACCATCCGCCCCTGCCGGTGCGCGACCCGGTGAGCCCGTTCGGGGCCACGTCGGTGCGCAGCGCGGTGTGTCTGCTGCCGGACGGCTCGATGGTGGTGGGCCAGGCGGCGCAGAACTCGCGGTTGCAGCGTCCGGAACGGTTCCGGGCGGAGTTCAAGCGCGAGTTCGGCGAGCCGATTCCACACCGGCTGGGCGAACGCCGGTTCACCACAGAGCAGTTGACGACGGAAGTGCTGGGTTTCCTGGTCGAGCAGGCGCGGAAAGCCGTCAGTGCGGCCCCCTCCCGCGTGGTGATCACCGTCCCGGCGACCTGGGAGGGCAACCGGCGCGAGCTGATGCTCACCGCCGCCGGGGCCGCGGGGCTGCCGCCGGAGATCGTCGAGGTGCAGAGCGAACCCGTGGCGGCCACCGTCTACGCCCTGCACGACCACGGGATGGACCGTGATCGCACGGTACTCGTCTACGACCTCGGCGGCGGCACGTTCGACCTCGCGGTGGCCCAGGGGAGCAAGGACGGCTACACGGTCCTCGGCTCCCCCGGCGGCCTGTCCGACGTGGGCGGACTCGCCATCGACCAGGCCGTACTGAACCTCGTACGAGAGCGCTGCCCGGAAGCGGTGGACCGGCTGCGGCAGGCCGCCGCGAACCCCGACGATCCGGCGGCGCTGCGCCGGGGGATCCTGCTCGCCGAGGCGTGTACCACCTTCAAGCAGCAGTTGTCCGTCTCCGCCGAGCACTCCGACCTGCTGACCATGCTGGACCCGCCCACCGAGGTCACTCTGACCAGCGCCGACCTGCGGAACGCCATACGGCCGCTGCTGTCGGAGACCGTCGAGGAGTGCGAACGTGTGCTCCGGGCCCATGGGTTGGACTGGGGCGACCTCGACCTGATCGTCCCGGTGGGCGGCAGCTCCCGGCTCCCCATGGTCGGCGAACTACTGTTCGAACGCTCGGGCCGAACGGTGCTCACCGTCTCCGAACCCGAACTCGCGGTCGCGACCGGGGCTGCGTGGCTCGCGTGGGGCGCGGGCCCACCGCCGAGGCATGTACCACCGCCGCGGACGACGTGCTCGACGACCCCGCCCGTGTCGCCCGTGTCGCCCGTGTCGCTCGTCGACTCGCCGCCCGCCCCGCCACGGCCCCTGCCGCTCAAGGTCACCACGTTACTGGAAGCCGGTCTGACCGATCGGCTGGTGAAGGAGGCGATGCGGTATGGCAGGGACTGACCCGTCCGCGGAGCAGGCCGTCGAACTGACCGTCCACTGGCGGCGGTTGGTGAACGACTGGGTGACGCGCCAGCACCGCCCGTTCGAGGCGGACGCGTCCTCGGTCGGCCTGGAGTTCGAGCACCCCGAGGCCGAGCGGCGGATCCAGCTCGGCTTCACCACGACGAGCACCGAGATGCTGCTGGTGATGGTCACCGACGACCGCTATCTGAAGGACGACCAACTGGCCCTGGCGGCCGCCGCCGCGAACGCCTGGAACATCGAACAGCTCGCCCCGACCCTGTCCATCTGCAACCTCGCCGGCGAACAGCCCCCTTATCTGATGGGCTTCCGCACCCTGCCCCTGGCCTGCCGGGTGACCCGGACCGCGTTCCGCGGCATGGCCGATCAGTGGCTCAGGGAGTCCCGGGACCTCTTCACCTGGTGCCACCGGGAGTGCCGGCTGTGAGTGGCACGATGGCGAGGGCACTACCGCAGCGGCGGCGCCGACACCGTCCGGATCCAGGCGACGGAGGAGAAGTTCTTCGCCTCGATCCGCACCTCCGCGCGCCGGAAGCCCTCCGCCGACAGCCCCTCGTAGCCGCTGGCCGCCACCAGATCCTGGTAGAGCGGGTCGGAGAAGGCGGCCACCAGGTGCACCTCCGGTGAGTCGGCGAGGGTCCGGCGGACGGGCGCCGAGTCGAGCACCCGGAAGAGCGCCACGACGGCGGAGCCCGCGTAGCCGCTGTCCGCCTCGTGGACGATGCCCTGGTGCAGACTCGCCCGCATACGGACGGGCGCGAAGGCGTTGCCTGCGGCCAGGCCGGCCGCCAGCCCGTCGAGCAGCGCGGGCACCACCCTGGACTCGTCGATCCCCGGTTCCAGCACGAGCAGATAGCCGTCCCCCTGCGCCTGACGCCCACAACGCTCCCACCCGACCCCGGCCCGCGCACACGCCGACCGCAGCGTCCGCAGCAGCACCCGCTGCAGCCGGACCATGTCCGCGTTGTCCCGCGCGCTGTACTTCTCGATGTCGACGGCGAGGCACAACCTCCGCACCCCGGGCGGCAGTTCGTGTTCCTCGCCGCCCGGCACGTCCGTCGTCGAGGCGCCGCCGTACGCGGACGCGCCATCGGCACCCACCGGCACGCCGTCGGCATACGGCGGCGAGCTGTCGGGCGGCGAGCTGTCGGCGTACCCCGCCAGCGCCCAGGCGCCGGGGAGGGCGGCGTCGTACGCGGGCGGCGTCGCGGCGAGCCATGTCTCGTCGGTGCGGAGCCGGAACGGGGTGTCGTACGGGGTCGTCGCCTCCCTGCGGCGGAAGGCCCCGCCGAGCACGGGCTGCACGGTCACCGTCTCCAGGCTCAACCGGCCCGACACCTCCACGGCGTCGGCGGGCAGCCGTACGACGGCCTGCGCCCAGCGCCCGTCGGGCCGCAGCGCACCGCTCCGGCCCGGCGCCCGGAACGTCCAGCGGAGCCGGTCCCGCCCCAGCCCGAACGCGGCGACCTCCGCGCCGTCCCCGGCCGTGGTGCCGGGCGCCGGATGGAGGGCGAGCGCATGCGGGCCGTCGTCGAACCGGACGGCGAGGGTGACCTGTCGGTAGGCGCGGCCGTACGGCAGCTCCTCCAGGTCGAAGGGGAAGCACAGGAGGACGTCGCGGTGGGGCCGCGTGGGCGGCGTACCGCCGTCGGCCGGCACGGGCAGGGCGTAACCGAGCGGGCGGCCCAAGGAGACCCCGCCGAGCCGGTCGGGCGGTGGCCTCTCGCCGTCGGGCCCCTTGGGAATCGAGTCGTCGAGGGCGAGGAGGTCGGGTGTCGCCAGTACGTCGTCCAGGCCGTCGGCGACGGCCGCGTCATCGGAGGTGACCGCAGACTCCGGCCCACCGCGGGCCCTCGTGTCCGTCGCGTCCCCCGTGCCGGTCGTCCCCTCGCCGTACTCGGTGTACCGCCCGCCCCTCGCGCCTTCGTCCCTCGACCTGCCGTCGCCCTCCACCATGCCTCTGATCCCCCTCAAGTACGCGATGACCGCCGTCCGTTGACAGCTCGGCGCGGCAAGCCCGGCCCATACCCGACCCTCCTTCGCCGCTCCCTTACGCCGACCCCTCCGACACCGCCCCTCCTACCGCCCGCTCGCCTGAGCCAGCCGTGCCGCATGGCGCAGGCCCGCCTCGGACAGGACGGTCACGCGGCTGTAGCCGACCTGGATGAGGCGCATGTCGGCGAGTTCGCCGAGGACGTGGTGGACGCGGCGGGACTTGGCGCCGACCAGCCCTGCGAGTTCGGCCTGGGTGAGCCGGGGGCCGATCAGGAGGCCGTCGCGGCTCGGCTGCCCGTAGTCCTCGACGAGGTCCACGAGAACGCGGGCGACGCGCGTGGCCACCGGGCAGCCGCTGAAGTCGCCCCGCCGCCGTACCGACCAGCGGTTCTTGCGCACGAGCATGCGGCTCACCGCGAGGGCCGTGGCCGGATGCCGGTCGAGGAGGCCCAGGAAGTCCTGCTGGGCGACACGCCGGGCCGTGACCCCGCCGGCCGCGGTGACCGTGGCCGACCTGGGCCGGTTGTCGAAGGCCGCGAACTCCCCCACCAGATCCCCGCCGATCCGCACGGCGAGCAGGGCGGTGTCGTCCTGCTCCGTGAGGGCGGTGACCTTGGTGATCCCGGTCAGCAGCAACAGCACGAAGGTCTCGTGCCGCCCCTCGGAGAGAAGGATCTCGCCCGCTTCGTACGAGCGCGGGGTCCCCGCCGAGAGCAGTGCCGCCGTAGCCTCCGGGGCTCCGGACAGCTCCGCCAGGAACGTGCCGTGCGGCCACCGGTCCATGACGTCCGCGCCTCGCCTCCATGGCTTCCCCGTACGCCTGCGCTGTCCAGCATGGTATCCACCGATCAGCACCCAAATACCCTGTCATCTCAAGCCAGTTGACGGAGTGGGACATGGGTCCCCGGTGGTCGAGGTCGCCGGCGACCGTGGCGAACTCGGCTGCCGAATTCCGCACTGCTGCGGGGAAGCGGTCGCGCTGCGGCGCGCATGCTGTGATGCGCAGGGGGACACGCGGGACCCGGCCGGATGTACGCGGCCGGGTCCCGTGTGCTTTCCCGGCCCGGATCCCGACCCGGATCGCGGCCCGGATTCGCGGCCCGGTTTCGCGGCCCGGTTCGCGGCTCGGTTCGCGGCTCGGTTCGCGGCTCGGTTTCGCGGCCCGGTTTCGCGGCCCGGTTTCGCGGCCCGTGGCGGGGGTGGCGGGGTCATGCGTCGGCCTCCCGCTCGGGGTACGCGTCGGCGTGCACGGTCCACACCCGGTGGTGGAACTCCTCGCCCCCGATGGGCCGTTGGTCGCGTACGCCGTCCCAGACCTCGCGGAGCAGCGCGTCCAGGGCCGGGTCGGCGCCGCCGCGCGAGGCCCGCTCACGAGCCTCGGGCGAGGCGAGTCCGCCGAGGTCCATCGGCCGGTCGCCCACGAGGACGTGCACGGTCTCCGGCCGTGGTCCCCGCCGTGGTACGTCGCCGGGCCAGTAGATCTCTACCGGCTGTGTGACGCGAGTGCCGCGGTGCGCCGCGCCCTGCGGTTCGACCCGGACACCGCTGGGCTGGTCGGCTGTGACGAGGGTGACGCGGCCGCTCAGCCCCACGCCGATCACCCAGAAGTACAGCGGGTCACCGGAGTGGTTGGCCACGACGACCCGATAACGGTCACCGTCGTACAGCCGTACTCCCTCCCGCTTCAACGGCCGCCAGGCGTCGGCGCCGGCCGGGTTCTCGATCTCGAACCGGACCTCCGACGCGGCGGTGAGCCGGCCCGCCCCTCGCGGATCGGCGAGCCGCCGCACCCGCTCTCCCCGGGCCAGTTCCTCCAACAGCGAGGCCAGCCAGGCCGGTTCGGGCCGGACGGAGTCGCCGACCGGATCGACGACGGCATGGGCGGCGGACGGCTCGCCGAGCGGATCGTCGAGCCGATCGCCGACGCCCTGGACGGGTGGTTCGCCGAGCCGCTCCCGGAAGGGGCCCCCGTCGCGGTCCAGCACCTCGGCCTCGCCGTTCCGTACACGTACGGTCGCGAAGGCGTCCTGGACGTGCGCCGTCTCGGCGAGTCGCGGGCAGCCCTCCAGTTCCTTGCGCAGGGCGTCGGCGTAGGGACCGTCGGCGTCGATGAACACGTTGCGGCGGTCGTGTACGTCGACCGGGAGCACGTACGAACCGGGCGGCAGCTCCGCCGTACGCAGGTCGGCCCCGGACGGGCCACCGGCGCCCGGCACGGCCCGGAGAACCGCGTCCCCCGCCCGCAGCGCGTCCACGACCGCCGGTACGCCGAGCTCCGGCGCGGGTTCCCGTGGAGGGCCGCCGGGGGAAGCGCCGGGGAAGCGCAGGGACACCGTGTCCCCTCGCCCCAGCCCGAACACGGAACCGCCCGGGACGACGAACCGTCCGTCGCGCCGCAGCAGCGGCAGCCGTTCCGGCGCGGGCGGTTCCTCCAGGGAGAAGGGGAGCCGCCCGACCGGGCCGCCGGCGTCGGGCCACTGCCGAACCTGCCGCTGCTTGACCAGGTCACGGATACGGGTGATCAGGACCGACCACGGCAGTTCCTGGCCCCGCCGCGTGCCGAGCGCCTCCGCGAGGGCGGCGGTGAACACGCCCTGCCGGCCCGCCCCGGGGCGCAGTTCGGCCTCGTACGCGGAACCGTGCTGCTGGCACGCCGTCAGCCGTACGACGCCGGGGACCAGCGGGTCGCGGGAGCCGGACAGGGCCCGCAGCCGGGCGAACCCCGCGTCCCACACGTTCCGTTCCAGCACCACCTCCACCGACCGCAGCGCCGACCGCCCCGCCTCGTACGCGGCCTCCCGGACGGCCCCGCTGGAGTGGCAGGCGTCGAGGACGACGGTGACGTTGGAGGTCTTCTCGGTGAGGGCACGGACGGCGGAGGTGAGTTCCTCGGCCAGATAGCCGCGGAAGTCCGTGGCCGTGCCGTCCGCCATGTCGACGGGCACCAGGCACTGCAGATCCCCCAGGAGCGCCCCGTGTCCGGAGTAGTAGACGACGAGACCGTCACCGGGGTCGGCATCGGCGTGGAGCCCGCGCAGCGCCTCCTTGATGCCCGCGTAGTCGGCCCGGCCCCCGGTGCGGACCCGGATGTCGGTGAAGTCGTGCCCGGCGAGCAGCTCGCCCATCAGCTCCACATCGGTGTGCACCCCGGTCAGGCCGTAGGTCTCGGCACCGATCAGCACCGCTCGCAGCGTCATCGCACATCCCTGACTGTGATGCTCATACGTCTCATGTCCCCATGTGTGATGTCCCTGCATGTCATGTCGCTATGTGTCATGTCGCTATGTGTCATACCCCTACGTGGATGAACGGCGCCCAGTGGTACGGGTGCCGGTGGTGTGCCTCGCCGCGGCCGTGGCCCAGCGGTGCGCTGTCCCGGGACCGTGGTGGGGCGTGGGCGCGGACGGCCGGACCCGGCCGGACTCCGGCCCGGCGGGCGAGTTCACGGAACTCCTCGTACCGTTCGGCGCCGGGCAGGTCGCGCACCTCGCGCTGCGCCCGGGCCAGTGCCGTGCCCAGGGGGACGGCGGGTTCCTTCGCCAGATGCGCGTAGGTGTGGGCGAGGACGAGACAGCCGGTGCTGTCGCTGACCGGCCAGAGGGAGACCACCGCGTGCCGGGCCCCGGTGATCAGGGCGGCCCGGGTCAGCCCCAGGACATCCCCGCCTGCGGTGGCCGTACCTCGACCCGTGTCGCAACCGGACAGCACGAGCAGTTGCGGCCCGTGGGCCACGGCCATCAAATCGGCGAGGCCCAGCACATCGTCACCGGCGAGGGGCAACCGGCTGCGGTTGGGGGCGAGTTCGTCGACCAGCCCGTGGGTCGCGAGGTGCAGCACCCCGCACCCGCGAGCCGCCGCCAGCACCTCGTCGCGGGTCGCCCCGGCCCCGGTCAGCGCACGGCCACGGGGCAACAGCCGTGCCGCTTCGACAACTTCGGCGGCGGTGCCCGGCAACTCCCGCAAGCCATGGCGGGGGTTGCTCGCGGGAGCGCCGACCAGCAGCGCGTCCAACTCGGTCCAGGGCCGCTCCGGAGGCCCGCCGCGGTGCCGGGTGAGGAGAGAGACCGCCGGGAGGTACGACACGTCGTGGGTGGCGCCGAGAACGTCACCCTCCCAGGGCAAAGCATGGAACGGCAGCAGCGCGAAGGCCGCCGGGGGCACCACGATCACCCGCCGGTGACCGCGAAGCGCCCCGGCGAACGGCCGCAACAGCAGCTCGGCCAGCTCCCGCCCGGCTGCCTCGCGACCGCCACCGTTGACGCCGGCACTGCCGTCATCGCCGCCCCCGCCCCCGGGTCCGGGTCCGGGGAAATCCTGCCGGGCGCACCAGGCGTGGAAGCGGCGGGCCGCGGCCACCGTGGTGTGCGGCCTCCGGGTACGGCGCTCGTGGAGCAGGGTGTCGCGGGTCATGGCCCAGCCGACCAGGACATCGTCGAAGACGTGATAGGTCAGCAGGACGGTGTCGGCGGACAGCGCCTCGGCCACGGCGGCCGCGTCCGGCAACTCGGTGGCGTACGAGGCGGTGAGCGCGGCCGGAGCAAGCCGCCGCACTTCCGACTCAGCGTCGTCGAGGGCTCGTTCCACCTCGCTGATCCGCGCTCGTTCCACCGAGCCGTATCGGCCCCGCCCCCGCTCCGTCTCCCCGGCGCCGACCTCCCCGGCGCCGCCCGTCCGCGCCCGCCTCGCCGCGCCGAAGGGGCCGGGCCCCGGCTCTCCCGTCCCCGGCCCCGACCCGGCTGAGGCCGCCCGGCCCCGCAGGGTCGCCGCCCTTTCCTCGAACGTGGCCCCCCAACGGACCTCGGCGGCCAGCCAGTCACGTACCGCCGCGTGGGCGGTCGGCCCGGTGGTCGCCACGTCGAGGGCGTGGACGGCGTCGAGGAATCCGGCGCGACCGCGTTCGGCCTGGTCGAAGGCGGCGGCGACCGCGTCGGGGCGACCGGAGGACAGCAGGGAGAGGACGGCGGCGTGGTGCAGCCCGGCGATGACCGGGTCGTCGGCGGAGGAGGCACGCAGGGCATCGCGGGCGAGCCTGCGGCGGTGTTCCTCGAACGCGCCGAGCCCCTCCCGGGCATGGCCGGCGGCCTCGTCGTAGGCGTGCCGGGCCAGTGCGAGGTCGGCCCGGATCGCGGGGAGTTCCCAGGACTGGTCCTGACCGGGGCCGTCGACACCGATACGCGGCACCTGCCGGGCCGCTCGCTCGGGCTCCCCCAGCCGCAGCCACAGCGCCGCCGCGGCGATGGCGGTGAGCCTCGGCTCGGCCGCCTCCGCCGCGACCACGGCTGCGGCCCGTTCGCCCAGGTCGACCAGCGCGGAGCAGCCCACGACCAGGCGGAACAACTCGTCCGGGATGGCCTCGACCTCCCGCAGGGCCTGCCGCGCGAGACGGTCGGCCTCCTCCATCAGTCCCGCCGAACGGGCACGGCGGGACCGGAAGAACGTCTCCTGCGCCCGACTGGAGACGAGATCCGACCGCAGCATGGCGAGTGCCGTGTCCACCTGATCGCCGCCGGGCAGGTGCCGCGTCCCGACATCGATCGCGCGTTCGATCGACGCCCGCGAGGCGGCCATCAGTTCAGGGTCACGCAGGGCCGACGCCTGGTCGTGGAAGGTCTTGGCGGCCGCGATGACACCCAGACAGTCCGCCAGGGCCGGCGGTTTCCCCCTGCCGACGGACGCGCGGATCGCGTCCGCGTGCTCCTGCTGCTCCAGGTCGGTCAGTACGATCCCGGCCAGCCGGTGCCGGGCCCGCCGGAACATGCCCGCCACCGGCCCGAAACCCACACCCCCAGTGCTTCCGCCGACCTGTTCGGCCCCCTCGGCCTCCCCATCCTTCCCGGCCTCCCCACCCTTCCCGGCCTCTCCGGCCTCTCCGGCCTCTCCGGCCTCTCCGGCCTCTCCGGCCTCTCCGGCCTCTCCGGCCTCTCCGGCCTCTCCGGCCAGGATGCGGGCCAGCAGAACGGCCCGCTTGGCCCTGACGACATCGCCCCGCGCGCTCCAGAACTCCGCCCGCTCGACGACCAGTTGCCGCAGCCCCCGGACCCAGGACGTACTGCCGTCCGTCCGCGCCCACAGCCCCACGGCGTCGGCGCCCCCCGTGCCAAACCCCGCCGCGGACTCCGCGCCGACGGCGATCGCGTCGATCTCCTGATGGACGCGGATGAGCGCGGAGTACGCTCCGTCGCCCGCGGCCAACGCCAACTCCAGGGCCCGGCCGAGGATCTCCTGGCAGGCCGCCGGCCGGCCCCCGAGCCGTTCGGTGTGGGCGAGGCGCAGCAGCGCCGCCGCCCGGCCACGCGCCGAACCGGCGTCCCGGTAGGCGGCGTCGGCCCGCTCGTACTGCGCGGCCGCCCTCGACAGCGCCCGCGCGCCGGGCGGCTCCGAGGCCGGGGCACACTGCTCCGCCGTACCGGGCGGACCCAGCCGCCAGTCCCCGACAAGCAACGCGGCGAAGCCGACCGAGGCCGGACTCCGCGAGGCGCACCTCAGCCCCTGGCGGGCCAGCGGCTCGGCCCCCGGCCGGTCCCCGGCCCGGACGCGGAGGTCGGCGGCCAGCAGCAGGTGATGGGCAAGGGCGTCCTCGTACCCGAAGCCGACGCCCCCGTCGCGCACTTCCCACACCCCGTACGCCCCATTCGATCCGTACGCCCCATTCGATCCGTACGCCTCGTTCGATCCGTACGCCTCGTACAGCGCGTCGAACCACTTCAACGGCTCCCGTACGGCGTCCGAGAGGTCCCACTCGGTCCAGTGGGCGTCGGCCCCGTACCGGACGGACCGCTCCTGTGCGGCACTCGCGCTGCCGCCGTGGCCGATCGTCATCCGGGCGGAGAGGAGAACGGGCAGGTGCCGCCCGGCGAGATGGGCGGCGAGCCGGAGCCGCCGGTCGGCGACGGACGCGACGGCGGCTTCGGTGCCGCCACGCGTGGCGAACAGCGCGGCGACGGCCTCCGACCGGAACGGCACGGTCGAGGTGCCGGGCTGCCAGTTGCCGTCCATGGCCACGGCGGCGGCACGCAGGGCCCGCACGAGCTGGGTCTGATCGTGAGCCCGGGAAGGGGCGATCAAAGCGGCCTCGTCCGGCACCCCCTCGCTCAGCACCGCCGAGGCCCGCTTGGGCTCCCCAGCGGCAAGCGCCGCCGCTGCGACGAGACAGACCCCCAGGACTTCGACGTCGTCCCCTTGACCGCTCCACGCCCCCCGAGCCCGTGGCTCACCTGTGCGGTACGCCCCGGGATCGACCCCCCGCCGCTCCAACAACAGCAGCTCGGTCAACGCTCCGACGACATCGCCACCCTCACCGCTCGCACCACCCCTACCGCCCTCCCCAACCCCCGCAGGTACGTTCCGCACCACGGCTCCCCCTTTCCCTTCCCCTCCGCGTACACCGCCCCGGTCGCCCGTGCGCCCCCACTCCTCACCCCCGATAGACCACCCTCCCCGGCAACTCCCGACCGTCGATCCGCGCCCACAGCCGCAGGCCCGCGAGGACCTGGCCCTTGCGGCCGCCCGCGTCGAGGGGCATGTCGTTGCCGCCGGTGCGTTGCCGGGCCTCGCGGTAGGAGGGGGCGAGGACTTCGACGGCGACGTCGGCACCGTGGGCGCGGGCCCGGCGGCGTACTTCGAGAACCGCTCGCTGGGAGGTCTCCGCGATCTCGGCCCACCAACTGCCGGGCGCCGCGGGCGGAAGGTGGACGACCGAGCAGAGGGCCTCGTCGACGGCGAGGGCGGCCTGGAGTTCGGACGACGGATCGTGAGCGCCCCGCCGCGCGGCGAGCCGGCTGATCCGCTGGGCGAGTTCCTGCTGGTAGGCGCGTCGATGGGCGGGCTCGGCGAGGGGGAGGGTGCCACGGTGGGTGAGACTCTCCACGCAGTGGTGCGCCTGGTCGTCGAGCTCGGCGAGTGCCGCGACCCACCCCGCGAGCACGGCCCAGACCTGTAGGGGCGACCGGCTGTCCCCCTCGGGTTCGGTGTCCTCGATGCCCGCCGCGTCCAGGGCCCAGCGCACGGCGCCGCCCTGCGGACCCAGCCGTACGCCCGCCACGCCGTACCGGGGCAGCGGCGGCAGCACCACCTGCTCGCGGTCGAGCACCCCCCACTCGATCCACTGCGCCCCGGTCGGCTCCGCCACCGGCAACCCCTCCGCTCGCGCACGCCACTTGGGCACCTGGGCGGCGGGCAGCCGAAGCAGCGTGAGATGGAACCAGCGCCACAGGACCGGGGTGTCGGCGCCGGCGGGCAACTGCAACGGTCCGAGATAGTCCACGGCCTCCGCGCTGTTCACCAACTCCCCGGCTAGAGAGGAGAGTTCGGGATCAGCGGTGGGCGCGTTCCCATGCACCCAGGCCGCCGACTGGGTCGTACGTGTGACAAAGGGGCCCGGGAATGGCGTCGGGGCGGTCACCGGAGCGGGCGGCACCCCGTCCGGACCCACCCCGGTCGCAGTCCCCCCAGCCGGAGGCCCCACAGCCGGAAACCCCACACCTCCCGGCACTCCCGACACCTCGAGCAACGACTCCAGCTCGCCCAGGACAGCCCGGCACTCCTCCGCTGCCGGATCGTCGGGGCAGCTGTCGAGCAACTCACTCAACGCGACGTGCAGGCCCGCGAGTTGGGCACGGGTCATGACGGCGAGCCAGGAGCCGGGGGCGCGGCCGAGGAGGGTCCTGAAGGCGTCCACGGCGGTCAGTGCCTGCCGTTGAAAGGGTCGCGTTCGGCGATGTGTGCGGCGGCCGCGTCGTTCATGCCGACCCGGAACACGGCCCCTTCGTTGTGCCACATCTCCGCGACGGAGTCGGCCGCCCAGTACGGCACCGGCGTACGGTGCACCCGCAGCCGACCGTTCTCGTCCAGCGTCGCCACGTACTCGGTCCCCTCCTGGTGCTCGCTCCCTTCGTCCCGGTGCTCCTTCCGTACGGCCGTGTCCTGCCCGTCGTCGGCGCGCCGGGGCACGGGGACGACGTCCACCAGCTCCAGCGCCCGTTCGGGTTGTGTGGGGCGCCGTACGTAGAACGACCACCCGTCGTCCGGAGGCGGCGGCAACGGCTCGCTCATCCGCCCCCGGACGAGACGCACCCCCGCGGCCCCCGCCTCCCGGAACAACAGGTCGAACCAGCCACCGGGAGCCGCCCGTCGACGATCCCCCTCCGCCGAGCCATCCCCGCGCTCCCTCTCCCTCTCCCTCTCCCTCTCCTTCACCGTCTCCCTTTCCCTTTCCCTTTCCCTCTCCCTCTGCCTCTGCCTCGGGTCCTCCGTGATGGTGAACACCACGGCCCCCTTGTCCGGCCGGTCCCCCGCGACGCGTGTGTCCACGACGATCTCCAGGGGCGTCCACTGCCCGTCCGGCCCGACCCCGGCGTCGAGGTCGACACGGGCCTGGGGCTTGCCGCGCACCTCGTACTGCGGTTCGCCACGTACGAGATGGAGGTGGAGGGAGAGGTCGGCGTCGACCTCGACCTGGAAGCGGACCTGTTTGGCCCAGTCCTCCAGGTCGAGGAGGAAGTGCGGTTCTCGGCGGCTGATCCAGTCGTCGGGGTCGAAGGCGCCCCACTCGACCCACCCGGTGCCGGTTCCCCGGTGGACTCGGAGGCTCTTCGGCTGTTTCTCCCACTTGCTGCGGATCGCCCAGGTGCCGCCGGGCCCGATGGGGCTGAGCGGGTCGCCGACCTTGAGCAGCGCGTAGGTGGGGGTGGCGGCGGAGCCCAGCTGGAAGGTGGCACCGAAGTCACAGGGCAGGTAGTAGCGGAGGTTGTCGACCTCGATGCGCAGAACATAGCGGCCACGGCCGAGGACACCCTGGGCGTTGCCCTCATGGTGGGCGAAGCGGCGGACGTGGTGGCCCCAGCAGGCACCGATGGAGGTGGCGAGCTTCCCGTACTGCTCCTCGACGGCGATGCCCGCCGAGTTCCAGCGCACCCCGGGCTCCCGGCGGAGCCGGCGTTCCAGGGCTCGGCGGATCAGTGGCATACGGCTGCTCTTGCCGCTGAGGAAGATCCGGTCGAGCTCGCGGTCACCGCCCTGGAGCCCGTTCTCGGCGAGGGCGACGACGAGGTCCATGATCTCGTCCAGGACAGGGGCCATCAGCCGTTCGAACAGGGCGGCGTCCAGCCGCGGCACCCACCCCGCGCCGAAGGCGTCACCGGAGGCGTCATCGGAGGCATTACCGGAGGCATCACCGACCCCCTCAGCAGCGGCCTCCCCCATGGCCTCGGCCACGCCCAGGCGGGTCAGCAGCGCCTCCAGCACCTCGGGCGGCGGCCGATGGTCGATGGCACCCGCCCCCAGCTGGATCTTCGCGTCCTCGGCGAGCCGCCACAGCAGCCAGAACGTCTGCTCGACCTCACGCGCCCGACTCGGGGGCAGCTCGTCCCAGCGGGTGGGGACGACAAGATCCACCAGGTCGTTCGGATACCCCTCCGCCTCGCTGTCCCGGGCGAGCAGGCTGCCGGGGACGTACTGCCCGTCGGTGGCGTACGGCACCTTGAGCGTGGCGACGACCCGCTCGTGGCGGTCGGGCCACCGGGTGAGCAGGTGATCGGCGAACACCGCCTTGTACCAGCGGAACAGACGCAGCGTCATGAGATCGCCGCCGAGCTGGAGATGGCCGGTGGAGCCGAGGAGCTTGGGGGTGAGGACGTAGAGCCGACCGGTGAACCGGGGGTCCTGGCCGGGCGGCGGGTCAGGGGTGTTGTCCTTCAACTTCAGGTTGATCAGGGCGAGATCGGTCGTGCCGCCGCCGACGTCGATGACCATGACGTTCTGTTGCCACGACCGGCCGCTGCCGGGCAGTTGCCGACAGCGAGCCCGGAACGCCTCCACTCCCGCCGCGAAGTCCCCGCCGAAGTCCCGCATGATGAAGAACAGGGCCGCCGCCACCGCCTCGTCGAACTGCGTGTCCACGAGGGTGACACCGAGCCCGTCCACCCCCTCGGCGCCCCGGGCGACCAGCTGGCGCAGCCGTCGGCGCACCACGGGCGGCGCGATCGTCGGGTACGTCATGACGAGGTGGTCGATACGGCCCTGGTGGAACTCCTTGGGGTTGGTGGTGATGAACTCGTCGCTCTGGTCCAGGAGATAGCGCAGCCCCTCCCGGATGAGGTCGTCGGCGGTGGTCGGGGTGCCGTCGGCGCGCACGGGCAGCTCGGGCATCGGCAGATCGCGGCCCAGGTACTGCTTCAGCCCCCGGTAGGCACGCGGCGCGGCGTCCGGCGCCCCGCCGACCGCGACCCGCTCCTCCCCCATCCGTACGCGCAACTCCGGCCGCGTCTCCACCACTTCGAGGCGGCTGGACAGCTCCGTGCCGCCCGACTGGTCGAGGTCGGCGGGGAACAGCCGCAGCACGTCCAACGGCAACTCGTCGAAGGCCCGGTCGAAACAGGCGTGCAGCAGCGGCGCCACCGCCCCGCGCAGCCGCTCGTTCCGCGCGGCCAGCCGCAGTTCGAGCGCGGTGTACAGCGCGTGCAGCCAGCCGCCCCCACCGTGTCCGCCCTCCAACGCCTCGGCCAGCACGAGGCCGGGCTCGTCCCGACGCGCCCCGGAGTCGGCCGACTCCGGCAGCAACTGCCGTACGACGTCGCCCAGCAGTTCCCGCCACTGCCCCCGCTCCACCCCCGGCACCGACGGGTCGGCCAGCAGAGCCGTCAACTCCCGGCGCAGCCGCGCCTCCTGATGCCGGGACATGGCACGTACGTCGAGCTGCCGCATGTCGTGGATGGTCACCGTCGAGTTGGTGGTACCGAAGTCGACGGCGGCGAACCCCCGATGCCGCTCCACGTCATCGGGGACCCGCTTCACGGGCGTACCACTGACACCGGTACCGGTGACGCCGGTGTCGCCACCGGCGGGGTCCGACCAGTGCGCGGCGACGGTCTCCGGGCCGGGCGCCGAAGGGTGGTGGGCGCTGCTCGCCGCCGCGGCCCCCGACGCATAGCCCGACGCATAGCCCGACGCATGGCCGGCGGACTGCCCTGCCGTCGCCCCGGGCGACAGCGTCCACTGGTTCGGGTCGTACCAAGTGCCGCTCCGCGCGGCCGGTCGTTCCTCGGCCGCCGGGGTCGCCCGGTGCAGATGGAGGGTCGTGGTGACCTCCGTCGTGTGCACGACCTGTCCGGCGGTCGTATCGGTGCCGTGGTGATGGACGAGCACCAGCAGGAGCAGGCCGGTGCGGTCGGCCAGCGGGGTCAGTCGCACGGGCCGGGCGGCGCCCACATCGACCGCTTCGGCGACGACCCGCCCCTCCACTCCGCGCCACACCTCGCGCAGCGCGGCGACCTGGTCCGCGGGGAGCCCGGGCGGGGCGATCACCTCGACACGGCGTACGAGGACGGCGCCGCCCGGCCCCGGCAGCAGCCGCAGGGCGGGCAGCACCAGCGCGGACAGCGGCCCGAGCAGGATGAACCCGTCTCCGCCCGCGTCCTCGACGCAGGACGGGCCCGAGGAGATGAAGTGGGCGTGCAGTCCCATGGGTTCCCCCGGTTCAGTTATGGGCGGCGGTGGTCCGTGGCCGGCCGCGCACCGGCCTGGGCGGAGGCGTGGCCTCCAGCCGCGCCGCCAGGTCGAGCGGAGCGGCCGTCGGCTCCCCCGGCCGGGCCGCGCTGTCGGTGAGGAGGAGGTCGAGCGTGTCGTGCGCGGTGACCGTCCGCTCCCGCGCGGCGATGACATCCTCGGCAGTCACGGCGAGCGAAAGCTGCTCCTTCGCGAGCTGACCGTTGATCAACTGCTGGAGGGCCGCAACGAGTTCACGTCTCATGCGCACGGCGTGCACGATGTGCCGTTCCAACGGGTCGCGTCCCGGAGGCTGTTGCGCGTGCCAGGGCAGGGCGCGGTCGCGGCGGAGCGGGAACGCCGCGTCCACGGCGGCGGGTTCGGTCTCGGGCGAGTCGGCCTTGCGCAGCCGTTCGCGCCACTCCTCCGCCCGGGTGGTGGCGAACACCTCGAGCATCCGCTGCATACGGGGCTGGGTCACCGGGCCGCGCTCCCGCTCGGCGGAGATCAGCCGCCGCCAGCGCTCGCGCAACTCGTCGAGGGTGTCGACATGGTCCTCCAGCCGTTCCTCGTAGCCGACCCGCACCCGGTCGTGGACCAGCTTCAGCAGCGCGGCATGCCCGGCCCGGAACCTCGGCAGCAGTTCCTCGGGATCCCCCGAGACACCCGGGGCCGGCCCCTGAGCCCCGGAAGCCCCATCGGCCGTCCCACCGAAGCCCGCGCCTGCCATCCCACCGGCCCCTGCACCGGCGTTCCCGTCGAACATCGCACCGGCCTCTGCGCCGGTCGCCCCACCACCCGACCGACTCGACCCGACCGACCCGCCCGACATCCCGCCCGACATCCCGCCCGGCTCCCCGAACGTCGCTTCGAACGCCCCGTCGAAGTCGATCCCGATCTCCGCCGCGGCCGCCCACACACTGTCGCTGAACGCCCGGTCCTCCTCGGTCCACCCCTGCCCCACCGTGACGAGCTGTTTGTCCCGGTCGACCGCCGCGAACAGCTCCTTCCACTCGGGCCAGGCGGCGACCAGCGTGGCCGCCTCGTCGGCGACGAGCCGTCGCAACGTCTCCTCCGCCTGGACACTGCCCGGCGTCAGCCCGAGGACGAGCGTGTCGCGGAGGTCGGTCAGCAGCCGCCGGGTGTCGTCGAGGGCCTGCTGGATCTCCCGGTACGCGGGCGGGTACTCGGCCTCCGGGTGAGCCGCCCGCTCCGCCGCGACGAGGGCCAGCCGCATCCGGTCCACCGCCCCGGCCCTGCGCCGTACGGCGTCGTAGCGGATGCGGCCGCCGTACCGCGCCGCGTGCTGCACGAGCTGCTCGCGCAGCAGTCCGAGCCCGCCGTCCTTGGCGAACTCCCGCAGCACCAGGCTGAGCGGCGCCCCCGGCTCGTCCTCCTCCAGCCGGTCGGCGATCTTGCCCCACAACTCGGTGATCCGCGTCAGCCGGTCCGCGTCGGCACCGGGCCGCAGCCGGGCCCGTGCGGCAGCGTCGAGTTCGACGGCACCGGACCGCCGCAGCGCGGCCAGTCCCGCCATGGCCGACACCAGCACGAGCTGTTTCCGCTGGCCGGGGGGCAGCAGCCGCTGCGCGGCCTCGACGACCTCGTCCAGTACGGCGGTGTCGGGCAGTCCGCGCAGCCGCCGTTCGGTGAGCCGTTCGGGCGCGCTGCCGAGCAGTTCGCTGAGGGCTTCCGGTTCCACGGGCATCTGGTCGAAGCGTCCGCCCGCGACGAGCAGGCTCTCCCGGAGGGTCTCGTCCGAGCGGCGGTCCCGTCCGTCCCCGGTGGGTTCGCGGAGCATGTCGAAGAAGTCCTGCTCGCCGGCGACCGGGCCCCGCTGGGCGTTCATCAGGACGAGCACGGTGTGGATGTCCCGCAGCTCGCGGCGGCTGAGGAACCGGTCACGTTCCCCGGACTGGGGGCTGTTGAGCCCGGGGAAGTCCATCAGCGTGAGCGCCCCGATGTCCCGCAGGTCCCACACCCGGCGCGGCACCCGCACCCTCAGTTCGACCCGCCGGATCAACGGCACGCAGGCGGCGAGCACATCGTCAGGTATCCCCTGCCCCTGCCCCTGCCCCTGCCCCTGCCCCTGCCCCTGCCCCTGCCCCTGCCCCTGCCCGCCGAACTCCAGGGCGGAGGCGCCGGTACCGGACCCGCCCTCGCCCTTCTCGCCCTTCTCGCCCAGCCGTACCCCGGGCAGCGACATGGCCCGCTTGGCCTGCGCGTCCGACAGCTCGTAGCGGTGGCCGAGCAGCCCCGCCCCGCGCTCGTACGCCCCCAGCACCAGGCCGACTTCCTCGGCGACCGCCCGCATCCTGGCCCCGCTGACGGCGCCGCCGTACTTACGGCACCAGGCGGCGAGCGCCTCCCAGCCTCCCGTGCCTCCCGCACCTCCCGGCTTCGGCGCGGCGGCCCGCAGCTCACCCAACCGCTGCTCACTCAGCCCTTCGAGCCGCGCCAACTCCACCAGTCGGCCGTGGAGATGCGCCATCAACTCGCTCGTCTCGGCGGCCGTGCAGTAGACGACGGTCCGCCCGTCGAGCACCGACACACGCTCCTCGCCGGCGCACTGGGTGACATGAATCGACGTGACGTTCCCGGTGGTCGCCACATCGCTCACCGACAGGAGCCCCGGCAGCCCCAGCAACGTCTCGATCAGCAGCGACTTCCCCGCGCTGAACTCCCCGACCACACCGATCGACAGCGGCCCCCGGGCCTCCCCGAGCAACCGGGCCACGGCGATCCTGAACTCGGCACGCCTGCGCGCCAGTTCGGCGCCGTCATCGACATCGTCGGTTTCTCCGGCACTGCCCTGTCCGGACCGCTCCAGCGCCTCCAGCATGCCGACGGCCCACCGAACGTACTGCTCCACACTGTCGCCCACGGCCACAGTCCTCCCCCGCGCCACCCCCACGACGAGGACCCGCCCGGTCACCCCTCGAACCGGTTCCCGCCCCCGCAGCCGACGCCCAGGGAAATGTCCCGCGAGACCCGCCAGTCAGCAACCCGTTTCACCAAATTCCCGAAATTCAACAATAGTTGCTCTCAATACGACATACACCTGACACTCTGCGTCAGGTACACACAAGCAGGATCACGTAGACCGCGCCCGGTCCCCGTAATCCGACCGACGTGACCCGACGGTCCGTCAACTGCGCTGGGGCAGCGCACCGTTGCCCAGACCCTCTCTCACCATCAGGCGCGTGAATGTACGGTGAAGGCTTCCATCGAGCGCAGGGGGATCCATGCCGCATACCGCGGTCGTCATCGGCGCGAGCATGGCCGGCATGCTCGCCGCCGCGGCCCTGGCCCGGTCCGTCGACGAAGTGATCGTGCTGGAACGCGACGAACTTCCGGACCGACCCCGGCCGCGCAAGGGCCTCCCACAGGGTCGCCACGCCCACATCCTCCTGCCCAGCGGCCGCGACGCCATCGACGAGCTCGTGCCCGGTGGCGGCGTGCGCAAGCGGCTGCTGGCGGCGGGCGCGCGGGAACGCGGCCTCACCTCGGGGCTGGTGACGCTGGGCCCGCAGGGCTGGTACCGGCGCTCACGCCACCACGACACGTATCCCCTGCTCATCAGCAGCCGCGACCTGATGGACTGGACCGTACGCGACGCCGTCCTCGCGAGCACCACCCGCATCAAGATCCGTCACGCCTCGGCCACCGGCCTCCTGGGCACCGCCGAGCGGGTCACCGGCGTCCGGGTCACCGATGGCGGGGTCACCGGTGGCGGGGGCACCGGTGGCGGGGGCACCGGTGGCGGGGGCGAGGCCGAGGAGACTCTGCGCGCGGAGCTGGTCGTCGACGCGAGCGGCCGCGGCACCCGCGTCGAGCACTGGCTCGCGGACCTCGGCATCAGCGGCATCCCCAAGGACGTGGTCGACTCCGGGCTCGTCTACGCGACCCGCCTCTACCGCACCCCCGAGGGGGCGGGGGCCTTCCCGCCGGCGCAGGTCACGGCGGACCCGGCGGGCGGCCGGCCCGGCCGGTCCGGGCTCCTCCTCCCGATCGAGGGCGACCGCTGGCTGGTCAGTCTGAGCGGCACCCGGGGGGCCGAACCCACCGCCTCACCCGACGACTTCGTGCCCTTCGCACGCGGCCTGCGCCACCCCATCGTGAGTCAACTGATCGCCGACGCAGAGCCGTTGACGGAGGTGCTCCTCAGCCGGAGCACCCGCAACGAACGCCGCTACTTCGAGAAGTCCAAGGAGTGGCCCGAGGGTCTGCTGGCGCTCGGGGACGCCGTCGCCACCTACAACCCGGTCTACGGGCAGGGCATGTCGGTGGCCGCCCTCGGCGCGCGTGCGCTCGGCCGGGAACTGGACCGGACCGGTATCGGTGCGCCCGGCCTGGCACGGCGGGCGCAGCGGGCGGCCGCGAAGGTGGTGAACGCGGCGTGGACCATGTCCGTGGGCCAGGACCAGTGGTTCCCCGAGGTCCGCGGCAAGTCCCCCACGATCGCGGACCGCTTGCTGTCCGGCTACACCAGCCGCATGGCCCGCGTCGCCACCGGCTCGTACCGCGTCTCGGCCGCCATGTGCAAGGTCACCACCCTCCAGGCGGACGCCCTCCACCTGCTCCACCCCGCCCTTCTCCTGTCCACAGCCCTCGGCCCCGTCCTCCCACCCCTCTCGGGCCCACCACTCACCCCGGAGGAACGGCGGATCCTCAGGAGCCTGAGCACCGCCTTCGACCAGCGCTGAGCAGCCGGGCCCGCGCCTCTTCAGGGGCGCGGGACCGTATCGATGTGCGGCTCCGCCGCGTGGGCGCGACCAGCCCCCGCCCGGGCGCGGCCGAGCCCTCAGGCACCGCGGACCTCGCACCGTGGTTGCCGGAGCCTGTTCACCACGTGTGTCCGCTCTTCGCCCGCTCCGCACGGACCGCGCCCTCGACGACGCCGCCCCGTACCGCCCGGGACATCCGGATCAGGGAGGGCTGGCCGGTGTCCAGGCTCTGCTCGCCGGCCGCGGGGCCCGCGTACCCGCCGGCGAATCCGGCGATGGCGTCGAGGGCGACGCTGTCCAGGACGGCCGGGTCCAGACCCCCGGCACGGTCGTGGGTACCGGAGAGCGCGGCGACGGCAACCATCGCCGCGTCCCCGATGGCCTCGGCCTCGCCGGTGCTGGAGCCGAGGGAGAGCGCCTGGCGGTAGGCACGCTCACGGACTGTCTCGTCGAAGTGGACGGACACATCCCTGAGGCCGTCCCTGATGGCCGTCGTACGGTGGGTCAGGCGGAGCTCGACGTCGCCGAGGGAGCGCCAGGACAGCAGGGCGTTACGCCTCTTCCGACCGTTCCTGAAGCCGACGAGCCGGAACAGCGGGCCGAGCCGGAGGAAGGCGACGAGGCTGTCGATGCGCGGCCCGAGCAGCGGCAGGACATAGCCGGCCGAGGTGAGGGCGGCGCCGACGGTGACCAGCATCGGGGCCAGCCGGGTGCTCAGCGGATCCCAGTGCTGACCGCTCCAGCGGCCGGCGACGGCGACCAGCTTGACGACGCCGTACGCGCTGGTGCACAGCCACCCGACGGCGAGCACGGCCAGCGCCCGCCGCGTCCAGCCGCTGATCTGGAGGGTCCAGCGCCAGCACAGGATCGTGGTCGTGAGGGCCGCCGCCATGTGGGCCACGAGATAGAGGACGATCATCTCGCGGATGAACGGCGTGCCGGCGTAGTAGGTGTCGAAGTCCGTACGTCGCTCGACGGGCGCGTCCCCGGCGGCGAAGAGCGCGGTCTGCACCACGATGATCACGGTGTAGGCGAGCAGCCAGCTGCGGGAGACCCGCCGCAGCTGGGCGGGGTCGTCGGCACCGCGCCAGTGGACGATCAGGACGAGGGACGCGGCGGAGAAGGCGTTCACGGCCCCGTAGGTGACGCACGCGGCGGCGTTGGGCACGCCGACGGTGTGGTTGATGAAACCGACAGTGGGCGGGGCTCCGAGGGCGAAGCAGAAACCGGCGAGGAAGATCACGGCACAGAGCGCGCGCTTCAGCGGATCGCGCCAGTCGTGCCACAGGCCGGGCAGTTGGGCGGCGAAGCCGGTCCACAGGACGGCGGCCGCCATGAAGTAGACCAGTCCGTTCACGTCAGGCCCACGGGCCCTGTCCGAGAGACTTCTCGCCGGTGACCAGCCGGGCTCTCAGCCTCTTCGTCTTCCGCTCCTGCCCCGTCAACACCCTTCACACAGTAGTCACGTAGTCAACCCTGGCAACGGGCGTACGGGCGACGGCAGGTGAAAGGGCGTCGACGGCGGCCGGCCCCGGAGTCAGCCCTCCGACACCGGCCGGAGCAGCCCTCCGGGACCGGCCGATGTCAGCCCTCGTCGGCGCTCAGCGTCAGCGAGATGCTGTTGATGCAGTACCGCTGGTCGGTCGGGGTGGCGTACCCCTCGCCCTCGAAGACGTGCCCGAGGTGCGAGCCGCACCGGGCGCACCGCACCTCGGTGCGCACCATTCCGTGCGACCGGTCCGAGAGCAGCTCCACCGCGTCGCTGTCCTTCGGGTCGTAGAAGGACGGCCAGCCGCAGTGCGACTCGAACTTCGTGCCGGAGGTGAAGAGTTCGGCACCGCAGGCGCGACAGGAGTAGACGCCCTTGGTCTTGGTGTCCGTGTACTCACCGACGAACGCGGGCTCCGTACCGGCCTGCCGCAGCACGGCGTACTCGGCCGGCGTCAGCTCCGCGCGCCACTGCTCGTCCGGCTTCTCGACGTCGTACGACATGAGCCTCAGCCCCTCAACTCGAAAGACGGTCCAGGATCTTCGGGCCCAGGTCCGTCACATCACCCGCGCCCATGGTGAGAACGAGATCGCCCGGCTTCGCCATTCCCGCGATCACCTCGGGCACCTCCGCCTTGTCGCGCAGGGCCGTGACGTCCGCGCCCGCGCTCCGCGCCGCCTCGATGATCAACTCACTGGTCACACCCGGGATCGGGTCCTCACGGGCCGGGTAGATGTCGAGGACGACGGACGCGTCCGCCAGCGCCAGGGACTGCCCCATCTCGGTGCCCAGCTCCTGGGTCCGGGAGAACAGGTGCGGCTGGAAGACCACCAGGATCCGGGCGTCACCGGCGGCGGCCCGCATCGCTTCCAGGTCGGCGGTCATCTCCGTCGGGTGGTGGGCGTAGGAGTCGATCACCTGGACGCCCCCCGCCTCGCCCTTCAACTGCAGCCGCCGCTTCACCCCGGTGTACGCCGCCAGCGCGGGCGCCAGCTCCGCCGCCGGCACCCCGAGGGCGACGCCCGCAGCCAGCGCGGCCACGGCGTTGTGCGCGTAGTGCCGCCCGGGCACGGACACCGTGAAGACGAACTCCTGTCCGTCCAGCACCACCGTGACCTCGCTCTTCAGCCCCTGCGCCACGACCGACAGCACCCGCACGTCGGCGTCCTCGCGCTCGCCGTACGTCACCACACGCGCCCCGGACAGCCGGGAGGTCAGCTCCCGCGCGCCCTCGTGGTCGGCCGAGATCACCAGCGTGCCACCGGGCACGATCTTCCCCGCGAACGTCTCGAAGGACTCGTAGATCTCATCCATGGAGGCGTAGTTGGCGTGGTGGTCCAGCTCCACGTTGAGGACGATCGCCACCTCGGGCGCGTACTTGTGGAAGCTCCGGTCGCTCTCGTCCGCCTCGGCGACGAAGATCTCCCCGTCCCCGTGCACCGCGTTCGACCCGGGCACATCGAGATCGCCCCCGATGGCGTACGACGGCTTCAGCCCCAGCTCCCCCAACGACACCGCCAGCATGGACGTCGTCGTGGTCTTGCCGTGCGTCCCGGCCACCGCGATCGGCCGCAGCCCGTCCATCAGCCGAGCGAGCGCGTCCGACCGGTGGACGACGGGAATCCCCAGCTCAGCGGCACGAGCCAGCTCGGGGTTGTCGGCGCGAATGGCCGAGGACACGACCACAGACGTCGCGTCGTCCGCGAGATGCTCGGCGGCATGCCCGATGTGCACGGTCGCCCCCAGCGCCCGCAACGCCTGCGCCGTCTCCGACTCCTTGGCATCACTGCCCGCCACCTGGGCCCCACGCTGAGCCAGGATCTTGGCGATCCCGGACATCCCGGCCCCACCGATCCCGATGAAGTGCGGCCGATCCATGGCGGCAGGCAGTCCGGGTGCCATGTGTGTTCTCCAAGCGACGGTAC
The DNA here is from genome assembly GCF_042802555.1 of Streptomyces sp. NPDC057474. Classification (NCBI taxonomy): domain Bacteria; kingdom Bacillati; phylum Actinomycetota; class Actinomycetes; order Kitasatosporales; family Streptomycetaceae; genus Streptomyces; species Streptomyces sp. NPDC057474. Next base: position 56,332 of record NZ_JBHVDX010000006.1, read on the forward strand.
GAAGACGATCCACGCCTCACAGCCAGGCGTGCCCCCACCCTATTGCCTTGTAGCCACAGGCCGGAGGCCGCGCCCTGGATGGCGGCGCTGCCGCCAAAAGGGTGCGGGGAACTGCGCGACCAGCCACGACGAACCCGCAGCCGACAGGACACAGCAGCCCCGACGGCGCTGAGCCACCCCTATACCCGACTGTGCGAGAACAACTTCAACACCGGCACCCCCACCTTGTGCCGAGCCCGCGACGCCCAGTCCCGATGAAAGAACTCCTCCACGTAGTGAGGGTCGGTCAGCACCAGGACCTCATCCGCCCCGACCTCCTCGACCAAGGACTTCAGCGCATCCAGCGGATGATCGTCGATCAACCGCCCCTCCGCCGGACTCCCCGCCCCCCGCAACGCCTGCAACGACACCTCAAGCGCCCGCTCCCCGGCGTCCAGTGCCAGCTCCCCCTCCGGCGTCTCGCCCTCCCGCGCCGCCTCGTCCAGCTCCCCGAGGGCGAGGTCGTCGATGGCACGCAGCAACCGGTCGGCCTGATTGCCCCGCGGCTGGAGCAGCACGTGGAAGGAGGCCCGCTCGTCGCCGTGCAGGGTCGTGACGAACTCCACGTCCGCGGACGTCAGAGCCTTCTCGATCATCAATACGCTCGTGAACGACACCACAGGCGCCCTTCTCCTCGGAGGGCCCCACGGGCCCTCACTCCTCAGGGTTCTAGTGTGCCCGGCGAAAGCTATACGGAGCGGTAGCTTCCGTCCGCTTTCACGTACGACGGTAACGACCGAACAGGAACCCGGCCTCCTCCAGCAGCGACGCCAGCACGAAGCGCTTGGGCACCGGTACCGAGGGGCCCCCGGCGATCCGCTGGGCGTCCCCCGCCGTGAGCATCGGCGACACGGTCAGACAGAGCTCGTCCAGGACATCGGCGGCGATCAGCTGGCCCAGGAGCCGGGGGCCGCCCTCGCTGAGCAGCCGCGTCAGCCCCAGGTCGGCGAGGGCCCGTACGGCCCGGGCCGGGTCGACGCCCATGCCGTCCCCGGCGACCACCACCCGGACGCCCGCCTTCTCGGCGGTGGCGACCCGGTCGGGGGCCGCGGCTGCACCGGTCAGCAGGAGGGTGGGGACCGACGGCGAGGTGAACAACGGCAGTGAGAAGTCCAGATCCAGACTCGCGCTCACCACCGCGACGGCCGGGGCCGGCGTCTGTCCGGCCGCCCGACGCGCCTGCGCGAACGCCTCACGCGCGCGTGCCGGGCGGTACCCCTCCTGGCGCACCGTTTCCGCGCCGACGATCACCACGTCCGCGAGCCCCCGCAGTGTGCCGAAGATCCGCATGTCGGCATCGCTGGAGATCGGCTGCGAACGCCCGCCGTGCTGGGCGGCGCCGTCGAGCGTGGACACCATGTTGGCCCGCAGCCACGGCTCCCGCCCACCCGGCGCGGGCTCGGGATAGACATACGCCACGGCCAGCTCACCGAGACTCCACTCCCGGTCGACGAGATCCGAGCCGCCGACCGCACTCGGCCCCTCGCTCTCGCCCGGCGTTCGCATTTCAGTCGCATTCGCACCACCGGTCGCTTCCGGTGTCCGGGCCGCTGTCTCTTCGGTCACAGGGAACAGGCGTCGCATGTCGTGCAGTGTGGCACGACCCTTAGACTCGGTAACCGTGTCGTCGTCCTCAGCCACCGTGTCCGGAATCGGTCCGATACCCGAAGCGGCCCCCTCGTCCCTGTGCACCCGCGAGCCACACGTACCCGCGGACCGGCTCGTCGCCGAGATGGTGCCGCCACCCCGCTTCGACTCGGTCCGCTTCGATACATACGTCCCGGACCCGAACCAGCCCAGCCAGACCGAGGCCGTCCGCGTCCTGAGCGGCTTCGCGGCGGGCCTCGGCGGGGCGCACGCGACCGGCGCCGGCAAGCGCGGCTTCTTCGGCTTCGGCAGGGCGAAGGCCCCCAGGGTCCCGGCCGGCCCCCGCGGCGTCTACCTGGACGGCGGCTACGGCGTCGGCAAGACCCACCTCCTGGCCTCCCTCTGGCACGCCACCCCGGCCGAACCCTCCCTCAAGGCCTTCGGCACCTTCGTGGAGCTGACGAACCTGGTCGGCGCCCTCGGCTTCCAGAAGACGGTCCAGACCCTCTCCGGGCACCGCCTGCTGTGCATCGACGAGTTCGAGCTGGACGACCCGGGCGACACCGTCCTCGTGTCGACACTGCTCGGCAGGCTCGTCGACGCGGGCGTGGCGCTGGCCGCCACCTCGAACACCCTGCCGGGCAAGCTCGGTGAGGGCCGGTTCGCGTCGGCCGACTTCCTGCGCGAGATCCAGGGCCTGTCGGCCCACTTCCGCGCCCTGCGCATCGACGGCGAGGACTACCGCCACCGCGGTCTGCCCGAGGCCCCGGCGCCGTTCTCCGACGAGGAGGTCACCAAGGCTGCGTACGCCACCGAGGGCGCCTCGCTCGACGACTTCCCGCACCTGCTGGACCACCTCGCGCGCGTCCACCCCAGCCGGTACGGCGCCCTCACGGACGGCTTGAAAGCGGTCTGCCTGACCGACGTCCAGCCGATCCCGGACCAGTCCACGGCCCTGCGACTCGTCGTGCTCGCCGACCGGCTGTACGACCGCGAGGTGCCCGTGCTCGCCTCTGGGCTGCCCTTCGACCAGCTGTTCAGCGAGGAGATGCTGAGGGGTGGCTACCGCAAGAAGTACTTCCGCGCCATCTCCCGCCTCACCGCCCTCGCGCGCGACGCCAAGCGACTCGTGGAGCACTGACCCACAAGCACCCCGACCGTAGGCCCTCCCAGGTAAAAATCTCCCAGGTCAAGGGTGGATTCCGGCCAACCTGACTCGCTTTTCAGGCTCTCTTCAGCTCGCAACGTTAAGTTAACCCTGCAAACAACTTTGCAGGGTTAACGTGTTTCTTGACCAACGGTTGACCATCGGTTGACCAGGTCGAGCGCCTGTCGACGCGTGGGAGACACCGAGAACTGCCAGTGGGGAGGCTCATATTGCGAGGTACGACGACCCGGACCGCCCTTTCGGCCCTAGCCGCCGTCCTGCTCGCCCTCACGTTCTTCGCTCCCACGACATCCTTCGCAGCCGCGCACACGCTTGGTCATGTCAAGGCCAAAGCCGAGCCCGGAAACACCCTCACAGCGATGCCGGTGCGTGACAAGGCCGTCACCTCCCGCAAGTGCGCACCCTCACAGGACCCGACCGGTCCTCTCCGCACACGCGACCGGCATCGCGCATCAACCCACACCGTTCCAGGGGCGCCCGCGCGTCCGTCGCTGGGGGAGAACCCGGCGGCCGCGAGCGAACCCGAACGGCCCTCGACCCAACACCACCGGGCGTCGAGATCCCTCACGGCCCACACCCCGGCCGTTCTCCAGGTCTTCCGCTGCTGAGCCGCGGAGCCTGTCCCCCCACACCCTGTCGTGCAAGCCCGACGCGCCACCGAGGCGCGCCAGGAGGAGTCACCACATCATGCAGCCCCTCATCGACAACGCCCGTACGTTCGGACAGCGCCCTGAGGAGTTCGCCAGGCTGGCCGAAGGCCAGTCCCCCGAGGTCCTGTTCATCACCTGCTCCGACTCGCGGGTCGTCCCGGCCCTGATCACGGGCGCCCGCCCCGGCGAGCTCTTCGAGCTGCGCACCGCCGGCAACATCGTCCCCCCGTACGCCCCCGACCGCCCCACGGGCGAGACGGCCACCATCGAGTACGCCGTGGAGGTCCTCGGCGTCACCGACATCGTGGTCTGCGGACACTCGCACTGCGGCGCCGTCGGCGCCCTGGTGCGCGGCGACGACCTGAACGCCGTACCGGCCGTACGCGACTGGCTGACCAACGCGACACCGCGCCCGGAAGGGGCAGTCGAGGACCCGACCGTCGCCGACGGTGTGCAGAACCACGTCCTCAGCCAGCTTCTGCGCCTGCGCTCCTACCCGTGCGTGGACAGGCGCCTCGCGGACGGCCGGCTGCGGCTGCGCGGCTGGTACTACGAGGTCCACACCGGTGCCGTGCGCGAACACCGCGCGGACACCGACAAGTTCGAGACCCTGTGACCGGCGGCCAGGTGTCCGAGATGACTTCCAAGACCTCCAAGTCCCCCCTCAACTCCAGGTTCCCCCACCTGCGACAGGACTTCGGCGCCTCGCTCGTCGTGTTCCTGGTCGCCCTCCCGCTGTGCGTGGGCGTCGCCGTCGCCTCCGGGGTGCCGGCCGAACTCGGCCTGGTCACCGGCATCGTGGGCGGCCTCGTCGCCGGTCTGCTGCCCGGCAGCAGCCTGCAGGTCTCCGGCCCGGCGGCCGGTCTGACCGTGCTGGTCTTCGAGGCGGTGCGCCAGTTCGGGCTGCCCGCCCTCGGGGTGATCGTGCTCGCCGCCGGCCTGCTCCAACTCGCCATGGGCGCAATGAAGTTGGGTCGCTGGTTCCGCGCGATATCCGTCTCCGTCGTCGAGGGCATGCTCGCCGGCATCGGCCTCGTGATCATCGCGGGCCAGCTCTACGCGGCGGCCGGCCTGAAGGCCCCCGCCTCCGGCATCGACAAGATCGCGGGCCTGCCCGGCGCCTTCGTCGACGCCATGGGCAGCGCCGCCGCACTCGCCTCGCTCGCGGTCGGGGCGGGCACCATCGCCGTGCTGGTGCTGTGGAAGCGGCTGCCGAAGAAGGCCCAGCTGGTCCCCGGCGCCCTCGCCGCGGTGGTCCTGGCCACTCTCGCCACCCTGGCCTTCAGCCTGCCGGTGGCGAACGTCGAGGTGAAGGGCCTGCTGGACGTCATCCAGCCCCCCGGCCTGGACGCCTTCGGCGAACTGGCGGACGTGGCGATCCTCGGCACGATCCTCGCCTTCACGCTCATCGCCTCCGCCGAGAGTTTGTTCAGCGCGGCGGCCGTGGACCGGATGCACGACGGTCCGCGCACCGAGTACGACAAGGAGCTGATGGCCCAGGGCGTCGGCAACACGGTGTGCGGGATGCTGGGCGCGCTGCCGATGACCGCGGTGATCGTGCGCAGCTCCGCCAACCTCCAGGCCGGTGCGAAGACGAAGGCGTCCCGGGTGCTGCACGGCGTCTGGCTGCTGCTCTTCGTGGCCCTGCTGCCGGGCGCCCTCGCCCTGATCCCGCTCCCCGCCCTGGCGGGCATCCTCGTCCACGCGGGCTGGAAGCTGATCCCGTTCCGCGAGGTCGTCTCCCTCTGGCGCTCGCACCGGGGCGAGGCGCTGATCCTGGTCGCCACGGCCGTGGCGATCGTCGCGGTCAACATGTTCGAGGGCGTACTGATCGGTCTGGCCCTCTCCGTGGCCAAGACCGCCTGGGAGGCCTCGCACGTCAAGCTGGAGGTCATAGACAAGGGCGCCGGCCCCGTCCAGGCCTACCTCTCCGGCAACGCGACCTTCCTCCGCCTCCCGAAGATCCTCGACAGCCTGGAGTCCCTCCCCCAGGACCGCCCCGTGGAACTCCACCTCACCGGCCTCCACCACCTCGACCACGCCTGCCGCACCGCCCTCGAGAACTGGGCATCCCGCCACAGCGCGACAGGCACGGAACCGGTACGCATGACGGTCCCGGAACCGGAAAAGGTCTCCTCGGGAACGCTCTGACCCTGCGACCCCCTCCCTGCCGTCCCAGCTGCGGGCAATCGTGCCGCTGGGGCGGCACGGCCGGGCTGGGCACCCGCCCACCCCCGGCCGGCACGGCCCAGCCCTCCCCCACGGCATTCGACCAGCCCCCCACCTCCGGCATATCGTGGTATTCCCGGTGATACAGGACGGCTCGAAGGGGCTCGTCATGGTCGAAGAGCTACTCGTGGCCGCCGCAGCGGTCGGCTCCGCCGCCGTCGTGTACGTCGCGGCCGCGGCCCGAGTCGTCAAACAGTACGAACGAGGCGTGGTCTTCCGCCTGGGCCGACTACGCGGCGAACCCAGAACCCCCGGCTTCACCATGGTCGTCCCCGGCATCGACCACATCCGCAAGGTCAACATGCAGATCGTGACGATGCCCGTCCCGGCCCAGGAGGGCATCACCCGCGACAACGTCACCGTACGCGTCGACGCGGTCGTCTACTTCAAGGTCGTCGACGCGGCGAACGCGATCGTGCGGGTCGAGGACTACCGCTTCGCCGTCTCCCAGATGGCCCAGACCTCCCTGCGCTCGATCATCGGCAAGAGCGATCTCGACGACCTCCTCTCCAACCGCGAGAAGCTCAACCAGGGCCTGGAGCTGATGATCGACAGCCCCGCCGTGGAGTGGGGCGTCACCATCGACCGCGTCGAGATCAAGGACGTGTCCCTCCCCGACACCATGAAGCGTTCCATGGCCCGCCAGGCCGAGGCCGACCGCGAACGCCGCGCCCGCATCATCAACGCGGACGCGGAGTTGCAGGCGTCGAGGAAGCTCTCGGAGGCGGCGAAAGAGATGGCCGACACCCCCTCCGCCCTCCAACTCCGCCTGCTGCAAACAGTGGTGGCGGTCGCCGCCGAGAAGAACTCCACCCTGGTCCTCCCCTTCCCTGTGGAGCTGCTCCGCTTCCTGGAACGAGCCCAGGCAGGCCCCCCACCGGACCCACCTCCGCAGCCCCACCCACCTCCCCCACCCCCACCGTCCCCGCCCCCTCCGACCGAGTGACGCGAGGACGACTCCTCCACCTCCCTCTACACGCGTGGTTCACGCGGCGTTAACCGCGTGATACACACAGGCGGGTCACATCCTGTCCGCCAACAGGAAGGTTTCCCCGTGTCAGTGACCCGCCGTCAGGCCCTCGCCCGCTCCGGCGCCCTGGGCGCAGGCATCGCGTTCACCGGAGCTCTCTCCGAACTCTTCGCAGGCACGGCCGCCGCGCAGAGCGGCCTCGGCCACTCCGGCTACGGCCCTTTGATCCCCGACCCGAACGGCCTGCTCGACCTGCCGAAAGGTTTCCGCTACCAGGTCCTGTCCCGCGAGGGCGACCCCCTCCGCTCCGGCGAGGGCCAGGTCCCCGGCAACCACGACGGAATGTCCGCCTTCCCCGGCAGACACGGCAGTGCTCGCCTCGTACACCTCGTCCGCAACCACGAGAACCGCCACAACGGCCGCATCCCGGTCCCCACGATCGAGGGCCTCACCTACGACCCGATGGGCAAGGGCGGCTGTACGTCCCTGACCCTCGACGCCCGCGGCAAGGTCCTCTCGGAACGCGTCGCCATCGCCGGCACCGCGGTCAACTGCGCGGGCGGCCCCACCCCTTGGGGCACCTGGCTGACCTGCGAGGAGACCGAGGACAAGGCCGGCACTAACGGCTACACCAAGGACCACGGCTACATCTTCGAGGTGGACGCGGCGAACCCGCACCGCTCAGGAGCCGTACCCCTCACCGCGATGGGCCGCTTCCAGCACGAGGCGATCGCGGTGGACCCGCACCGAGGCGTCGTCTACGAGACGGAGGACGCCTTCGAGAAACCCTTCGGCCTCTTCTACCGCTTCCTCCCCAACAGGCCCAAGGGCGGCCTGGGTTCACTCCGCGCGGGCGGCCGCCTCCAGGCGATGCGCGTCCCGGGCGTACCCGACCTCTCCCCCGTCCAGGACCCCGGAGCCTGCTTCGAGGGGATCGAATGGGTGGACGTCCCCGAGCCCCTCGCCACCCAAACCCCCATTCGCCACCAGGACTTCGGCCCCCAGGGCATCACCCACGCGCAGAAGCTGGAAGGCTGCTACTGGGGCGGCCGCTGCGTCTACTTCGTCTCCTCCTTCGCCCGCAGCGCGGACGGCTCGACCGCCGACCACTACGGCCAGATCTGGCGCTACGACCCCGACCACCGCACCCTCACCCTGGTGATCGCCTTCGGCCCCGACACGGACCTCCAGCTCCCCGGCGAATCCCCCGACAACATCTGCCTCGCCCCCTCCGGCGGCCTCATGGTCTGCGAGGACGGCAACGGCACCCAACACATCTACGGCGTCACCCGCCGCGGCGACGTCTACGCCATGGCCCGAAACGCCCAAAACACGGGCACCCCCACCGCCCCGGAATGGGGCGAGTTCGCAGGCGTCACCTTCTCCCCCGACGGCGACACGATGTACGTCAACTGCTACGCCCCGGGCACGACCTTCGCGGTGACGGGGCCGTGGCGCCGATGACGACCACACATGGATGAACAAGTGACGCACCCCGAAGACCGGGAGCAGCAGGCGGCCGTCAGCCGTCTGCTGCTGTACCACCTGAACGCGCCCCTCTCCGAAGGCTGCCGCCTGCGCGGCGTCCTGCCCGCCCCCGGCGCCGTACGGATCGCCGTGCACGCCGGAGACGACGAGGAAGGCGTCACCTTCCTCTACGAGATCCCCCACGACGTCGTGGCACCCGCCCAGATCCCCGGCATCCTGCGCACCACCCTGGCCGGAACCCAGCTCTACAGCAGCGACGACGTCAGCGACCTCATGGGGATGACCCTCATCCGCCTCCGCCCGGAGCGGATCATTCCCACCCCCGAGCCCGAACAGGGCCAGGCGCTGAGCGTCCTGCGCGCCCTGTCGGACCCCGGCGACGACGAGAACCCCTTCCTGATCGGGTTCCTGATGCGAGGCGACGGCCTGCTGCGCCTGTACGTGCGGCATCCCGACGGCACCGGCATCATCGGCGCCGACATCCGCCCGGCCGACACTCTCACCGCGCTGATCGCCTCGCTCCCCTCACTCGTAGAGGAGGAGGAACGGCACCGGCCGGCCCCGGACGACCCGCACTGCGATCTTCTGGTGGACCTGACCGACTGGTGGTGAGACCGCGAAGCCCGCGTGTACGGCGCCGGGCCGTACATACGTGTTCGATGGACGGTACGCGTAACCGTTCGTGACTCTGGGTGAGTTGATCGTGGGGAGATCCGACTCACCTGGAGGTGGCCGAGCATGAGCGTCGACTGGGAGCCCGACCCGTCCGACAGTCTGAACTGCACTGGACCAAGAGCAGCTACAGCAGCGCCCAGGGCGACGACTGCGTAGAAGTCGCCGCCTGCCCCCCACCATCCACGTCCGCGACTCCAAGCTCCCCGCCGGCCTGGAGCTGACCCTCTCCCCCGCCGCCTGGGCACCCTTCATCGCCCGGGCGAGTGACTTCGTGCCGGACTCCCTGTAATCCGGCAGCCAAACCGACTGTCCGCTGATCCCACCGCCGTACTTTCGTGCGGTGATCAGTCCTGTACGAAGAATCACCGCGCTCTGCGCACTCGGCGCACTCGGCGCCGCCCTCGCCGCCTGTGGCACACCGCACGCCTCGACACGCATCGTCAACGCCACCGCCAGCCCCACCACCGTGACGTCGTCCCGCCCGCCCACGCTCGCGCCGGGCCCGGCCGGGCTGACCCCGGTGTTCGAGCACGGCCTCCGGACCCGTACCGACAAGACCGTCGCGCTCACTTTCGACGCAGACATGACCGCGGATCAGGGGGAGCGGGCCGCCGCGGGCGAACGGTTCGACAATCCGCAGCTGATCGCCGCGCTGCGGCAGCTGAAGGTTCCGGCCACGGTGTTCATGACGGGGCGATGGGTCGAGGAGTATCCGATCCAGGCGCGGTCCATCGGGCGGGACCCCCTGTTCGAGGTGGCGAACCATTCGTACAGCCATCACGCCTTCACCGAGGACTGCTACGGCCTGCCGGCCATGGCGCCGGGTCGCATGCGGGCGGATCTGGAGCGGGCCTATCGAGTGTTCCGTGCGGCGGGGGTGACGGACCCGATGCCGTACTTCCGGTTCCCCGGCGGCTGCTACGACAGCCGCGCGCTGCGGCGGCTGAGCGCGTCCGGGGTGACGGCGGTGCAGTGGGACGTGGTGAGCGGGGACGCGTTCGCGACGGACGCGGACGAGGTGGTGCGGGAGGTGCTGGGCGGGGTGCGGCCGGGATCTGTCGTGGTCATGCACTGCACGCGGAGTGCCGCGCCGGTCACGGAGAGGGCCGTACGGAAGATCGTGCCGGCGCTTCGGGCGCGCGGGTTCCGGTTCGTGAAGGTGTCGGAGCTGGTCGGGGCCACGGCGGCGACAGCGCCCTGAGGCCGGGCCCCGCACGGTCGCTCTACGCTGGACATATGAGCGACTACTGCGGCACCGAACCGACGACCGCGGAACCGGCCGAGGTCCAGACCCAGACCCGGGCCACGGCCGACGGCCCGCCCTTCGCCGAGTGCGTCCTGTGCCAGAAGCCCACCGAGTACCCGGAGTCCCACAAGGGGATCACCCTGTGCCCGGTGTGCGAATGGCGGGAAGCCGAACGGACCGCCTGCTCAGGCTGAGCGGCGGGTCGTCAGGGCGCAGGCCACGGCGGTGGCGGCCGCCGTGAGGAGTCCGGCTGCGATCAGGGGCAGGACGGGCACCGGGATCGTCGCGTGCTGCGAGCCGTCGACCAGGGCGGTGACCGCGAGCCGGGCCGGGGACCCGGTCACCACCAGGGCGAGCAGCGCGCCGAGGAGGAGGGTGGGCACGGACCGGCCCGGCGAGCGCAGCAGCGGCCAGTTCGTGAGCGCGCCGACGGCCGTGCCGAGGAGGGCACAGACAAGGGCCGCCAGGAGGCCGGCGCCGCCCGCCGGGAGAGACTCGACACGCGTCTGGTGGTCCGTGCTCGTGGGGGCGCTGATGATCGTGACGAGGACCGTGGCCGCCGTCCCGAGGAGCGCGGCCGCCGAGAACGCGACCAGGACGCAGGCCAGGTGCGCCCGGCCCGGTCCGGCCGCCGCGCCCGTACAACTGCGGGCAGCGGGCGGCTCGTTGGTGACGCAGATCCGCATCAGCCAGGCGGACACGGGCAGCAGCGCGGCGGCCGTGTAGCCGAGCGAGTCGAGCACCGGCTGCCCGCTCTGCACGCCGACGCCGAGGAACGCCGCGTACAGGATGACGGGCGGCAGCCAGCGCTGGGAGCGGACGAGGAGGGCCGCCTGGTAACGGATGAGGGCGTTCATCAGGAGCTTTCCACTTCCAGTTCCAGTTCGGCCAGGGCCGCGGGCTCCCGCGAGTCGGCCGGTCCCTGGGCCGGACCCACGCTCACCACGTGCCATGGCGGACGAGCGCCCAGCAACGCCCTCAGCAGCGCGTCCGAGTCGGCCTGCGGGACGGTGAACCGGTGCGCCCCGGAGGCCGTCTCCGTGACGGCCGTCGCCAGTTTCCGTACCCCGTCCGGGACTTGGGCGCCCGACGGTCCACCCCCCTCGACGACGGAGGCGGAGGCGGTGACGGTGACGGCCATCGAGGAGTCATTCGCCTCCGTCCGCGAATTGGCTGTCCCCTCACGGAGATCGAGCGCTCCCCCGACCACCGCGTACGTCGCGTCCGGCACCCCCGCCAGGCGGCGCGGGTCATGGTCCACGAACACCGCGGCGGCCCCGGCGGCGGTCCGCTCGACGACCACGCGCTCCAACTCCTCGCGGGCGTCGGCGTCCAGGCCGGTCCACGCCTCGTCCAGGACGAGCAACTCCGGTTCGGCGAGCAGGGCCTGGGCGACGGCGACCTTCTGGCTGCTGCCCTTGGAGAGCTCCCCCATGGGCGTACGGGCGTACTCGGCGGCCCCGAAGCGCTTCAGCCACTCGTCGGCGGCGCGGGCGGCGGCCGGGCGGTCCAGACCGTGGACGGCACCGAGGTGCGTGAGGTACTCGACGGCGGTGAACGGCAGCGCGGCGGGGAAGCGTTCGGGGACGTACGCCGTGCGCGGGCGCCCTGTCACCCGGCCCTCCGTGGGCGCGTCGAGCCCGGCGAGCACGCGGAGCAGCGTCGACTTGCCGGTGCCGTTCGCACCCTCCACCCGGATCAGCGCGCCGGGGGCGATCTCCAGGTCGACGCCGCGCAGCACCCAGGCCCCACGGAACCCGTAACGGCGGCCGACACCCTCCAGCCTCAGCAGTAACTCACGTTCCATGCCCCCATCCTCGTACAACCGCGCGAGTACATGTCGGGGGCCCACGTCTCCCGTCCGATCGAGAGCCCGGCCGGAGCGCCGCCGGACCCGGATCTTCCGCCTGGCAGACTGGGCGGGTGACCACCAGCGACCCGACTCCTGCGTCGACTCCCACCCCCACCGAGGACAGTCCCTTCCGGGACGAGCGGACCTCGCGCGACGAGGCGCCGCAGTTCGTGCTGCCCCTGGTCGCGCGCATCGAGCGGGGCGCTCCCCCGGCGCGTACGGACGCGCTGGAGACGGCGGCGCGGGCGGTGCTGGTGATGCTGAGCGACGCGCGGTCGCTGGGGGGCGGGGAGTGGGCCGAGGCGATGCGGAGCTGGCAGGACGCCCGGATCCGCAAGGTGGTCCGGCGGGCGCGCGGCGCGGAGTGGCGCCGGGCGGAAGCGTTGCCGGGGATCACCGTGGCGGGCAAGTCGGCCGAGGTGCGCGTCTTCCCGCCGGTCCCCCTCGACGGCTGGCCCAAGGACCTGGCCCGCCTTCAGGTCTCCGGCACGGATCTCGACGACCCGGAACCGCCGGCCGACCCCGACCCCGCCGCCCCGGTCCTCTGGCTGAACCCCGAGGTCGACATGTCGGCGGGCAAGGCCATGGCCCAGGCGGGTCACGGCGCCCAGCTCGCCTGGTGGGACCTCGACGACGCGGCCCGCGCCGCCTGGCGGGACGCGGGCTTCCCGCTCGCCGTCCGCACCGCCGCGCCCGCCCGCTGGCAGGCCCTCACCCCCGCCGGTCTCCCCCTCGTCCGCGACGCGGGCTTCACCGAGGTGGCCCCGGGCTCCTGCACGGTGGTCGCGGACCACCGGGCGTTGCGCGGCTGCGGGCGTCCGCTCCCCGGGCGGAGAGGCCCACGCCAGGCAACCGGGGGGCGGCCGACCCGGACAACCGGGGTCGCCCCGAGCCACCTTGAATCGTGTCCGCCTGCGTCGGCCGTACTCAGCCGGTTCAAAGCCCGTTGAACAACTCCGCCGCCCCACACGTACTTCCCGGTACTGGCCAAGTAACTGCCCCAACGACCAGTTGGCATCATCCGGGAGGATCACTTTGCGGCGTTTCAACGGCTCGCTCATCGCCAGCCTTGCCCTCGTCGTCACCGTCGGCGCACTGGCGTTCCCCGTTTGGTCCTACGCCGACCGCTCGGGTACCGCCCAGGCCAACATGGCCTCCAGCACGGTGAACACCCAGTGGGGGCCGCTGACGGCCTCCGACCGGGACCTGATCATCCGCGTGCGCCTCGCGGGACTGTGGGAACTGCCGGCCGCCGAGCAGGCGATGCAGCGGTCCGGCAGCGCGGAGGTCAAGGAAGCGGCGGACCACCTGATCGTGGGCCACAAGGACCTCGACGAGCGGGTACGGACCGTGGCGTCCCAGCTGGGCGTCGAGCTGCCGAACCAGCCGAACCCGCAGCAGCAGGCCTGGCTGCAGCAGATGAGCAACGCCACGGACGACCAGTACGACCGGGTGTGGGCCAACCTGCTGCGCTCAGCGCACGGCAAGATCTTCCCAGCCATCGGGCAGGTGCGGAACATGACCGAGAACACCCTGGTGCGCCAGCTGGCCTCGGACACCAACCAGACCGTGCTCGACCACATCACGATGCTGGAGAAGACCGGACAGGTCGACTTCGACGCGATCGCCAACGGCACGATCTGACGCGGTTCCGGCTCCGCCCCGAACGGCGGCGCCGGACCAGACACACACAGCGGTCACATCCGCACCCCCAAGCAACAGTCAGTCCCCAACGATCAGTTGGTTTCCTCCGGGAGGCTCATTTGCGACGCTCCAAGGGCTCTGTCCTCGTCGCCCTGGCGATCGCCGGCACGCTCACCGCGGTCGCCTATCCCATCTTCTACTCGTACCCCAACCGCAACGCCACGGCCGCGGCCGCGCTCACCGGTGACACGGTGACCACGCAGTGGGGGCCGCTCACCCCCGGCGACCGCGACCTGCTCATCCGCGTGCGGCTGGCGGGTCTGTGGGAGCTGCCGGCCGGGCAGCAGGCGCTGGAGCGCAGCGGCAGCCAGTCCGTCAGAGAGGCCGCCGACCACCTGATCGTGGGCCACGGCGACCTCGACAAGCGGTCACGGGTCATCGCGGCGAAGCTGGGCGTCGAGCTGCCGAACGTGCCGACGGCGGAGCAGCAGGGCTGGCTGGACCAGATGACCGCCAGCAAGACCGAGGCCGAGTACAACAAGACCTGGGCGAACCTGCTGCGGGCCGCCCACGGCAAGATCTTCCCGGCGATCGCCTCCGTGCGGAACTCCACCCGCAACACGCTGATCCGCCAGCTGGCCTCCGACGCCAACCAGACCGTGCTGGACCACATCACGATCCTGGAGGGCACCGGCGAGGTCGACTTCGCGACCATCGCCGACAACTCGGTCAGCGGTACCGCCAGCCCGACCGGCCCGCCGCCGCCCGTTCCCGGTCAGGTGCCGCCCGCCGCACCCGCCGCCGAGCCGTCCACCAACCCGGACGTGAAGTCGACCCCGTCGCCCTTCCAGTCCGGGCAGGTCCCCACCGGCCGTCCGGACCCGGAGGAGATCAACAAGGACCAGGGCCAGCCCCAGGTCCAGTAGAAAGCTCGAACAGAAAGCTCAAATGTTGCTCTGAAGGTCCCCTCCTCGGGGTTCGGCCCCGGCTTCCGGGGCCATGACTCCGTCACGCCGGAACACAGGTCCGCCGTAAGGGAGCGCGGCACGACAAGACACAGTCCTGGTGAAGCCGTGGCCGACGTGACCGAGGAGGGGACGATGGAGCAGATCGCACAGTTGGGTACGGGGATCGGCTGGCGGCCGGAGATCGCCGACGCCGTCGAGCGCATGGCCGGGGCGGCGGGCGGTGTCGACTGGGTCGAGGTCGTCGCCGAGAACGTCTGTCCCGGCCACATCCACGAGTCGCTGCTGCGCCTGCGCGAGCGCGGCGTCACGGTCGTCCCGCACGGCGTCTCCCTCGGCCTCGGCAGCGCCGACCGCCCCGACGGGCAGCGCCTGCGCTCCCTCGCCGAGCGCGCGGAGGCACTGGGCGCCCCCCTCGTCACGGAGCACATCGCGTTCGTACGGGCGGGGGGCGCCCTCACCGCGTCGCCGCAGCTGGAGGCCGGGCATCTGCTGCCGGTGCCGCGCACCCGGGACGCCCTGGACGTGCTGTGCGAGAACGTCCGCATCGCCCAGGACGCGCTGCCCGTGCCGCTCGCCCTGGAGAACATCGCGGCCCTCATCAACTGGCCGGGCGAGGAGATGACGGAGGGGCAGTTCCTGTACGACCTCGTCGACCGCACCGGCGTCCGGCTCCTCATCGACGTGGCGAACCTGCACACCAACCACGTCAACCGGGGCGAGGACCCCGCGAAGGCGCTCGACGAGCTGCCGGTCGAGGCCATCGCGTACGTCCATGTCGCGGGCGGCTTCGAGCGGGACGGGGTCTGGCACGACAGCCACGCCCACCCCGTCCCCCAGCAGGTCCTCGACGTCCTCGCCGACCTCACCTCCCGCGTGACCCCGCCGGGCGTCCTCCTGGAGCGCGACGACAACTTCCCCGAGCCGGGCGAGCTGGAGCGGGAGCTGACGGCGATCCGGGAGGTGCTGGAGAAGGCCGAGGTGCGCAGCCCCGAGACGAAGGCGCCCGCAGCCGACACCTCGGGTACCGTCGCCGACACCTCGGGTACCGCAGCCGATGCCTCGGGTACCGCAGCCGATGCCTCCGGTACGTCTGCGGAGGCGCCCGCCGAGGACGCGGAGCCCGTAGCCCGGCAGCGGCTCGGGCTCGCGCAGGCCGCGCTGCTGTCCGCGCTGGTCGCGGGGACCCCGGTGCCCGAGGGGTTCGACCGGGTGCGGCTGGGCGTCCAGGCGCGGGCCCTCGCGGCCAAGCGGGCGGACGTCGTGGCCAAGGTGGCGCCGGAGCTCCCGGAGATCCTCGGCTCGTCGTACCGGCCGACCTTCGTCGCGTACGCGCAGGGCCACCCGATGGCCGACGGCTACCGGCGCGACGCCCTCTCCTTCGCCGAGCACGTGCTCCTTACCGGCCGGCCCGATGACGCGGACGTCCTCCGCGAGGTACGCCGGTGGTGGCTGGAGCGCTCGGGCCCCGCCCCGCTCTCCCAGCGCCCGACGGCCCGGCTGGCCCGCGCGACCCGCAGGGTGCTGCTACGCCGCTGAGCCGGAGTGTTCACCCCCAGATGTGCTGCGATTAACAAACCCGTGCCCCACACACGGGCTTACCGTCGCTTTCGCCCCCTTTTCACCCGACCTGCCCATCTCCCTTCCTACCCCATCCGACGCGGTTTGTCCCCTCCTCAACCGTTCCTCCTCATACGGCAGTTGGCGTAGACCGGGCAGTAACATGCCGGTCGGTAGGCCGATCAGCACCCGTTGCGCACTAGCGTGCGGTGCCGCGAGCAGGAGGCACCATGCGAACCACCACCGGCAGAGGGGGACCATTCAGTGGCACAGGACTCATCGTCGCCGGACTGACGGCGACGCTCATCGCGCTGATCTTCCCGGTCTGGTCGTACGCGGACCGCTCCGGCACCGGCGTCAGTGTGCTCAACGCGTCCACCGTGACGACGCAGTACGGCCCGCTGTCCGCCCTGGACCGGGACTTCATCACCAAGGTGAGACTGGCGGGGCTGTGGGAGCTGCCCGCCGGACAGCAGGCCGAGACGAAGGGCACCACCGCGGCCGTACGGACCGCCGGGGAGCATCTCATCGAGGGGCACACCTTCCTCGACGCCCGCGTCCGCAACGTCGCCGCGCGCCTCAGCCTGCCCCTGCCCAACCAGCCCAGCGACCAGCAGAAGGCGTGGCTGGACACCCTGACGGCGGCGCAGGGCGAGAGTTACGACCGCGAGTTCGCCAACATCCTGCGCCTGGCGCACGGCAAGGTCTTCTCCGTCGTGGCCCAGGTCCGTGCCACCACCCGCAACTCACTGGTCCGCGATCTCGCCGACGACGCCAACACCACCGTCCTGGACCACATCAAGGTCCTGGAGGCCACCGGGCTCGTCGACTACGACGCGATCGCCCGCGACACCGTCGCCACGAGCGCCCCGCCCCTCACCAACTCCCCCGCGCCGCCGGGCCCGTTGGTCGACCCCGGCTCCCCGATCCCGGTGACCCCGTCGCCCTCGCCGACCACCCCGCCCCCGGCGACGTCCTCACCCCGCTTCACCCTGCCACCGGCCGCCAACGGACCGGCGGAGGACGACGACTAGGAGCGTCCGGCCGGCCTCCCGGCAGTGCATCCGCCTACTGTTGCCTCGCCACCACGACGTACACGCACGCGACGACCACGACCGCGCAGAAGACAGCCGCGGCGATCAGCGCACAGCCGAGCGCCCCTGTCGTGCCGCCGATGGCCGCCCAGCCGAACCGTGTCGCCCGCTCGGCCCGCCGCACCGCGTCGTGGTACTCCCTGTCGTCGTCCCAGCCGCGATCAGACATGCTCACCCCCTGACCGGACCCTACGACTCGGCCGTCCCGCCGCTCGCGGGCCCTGGCAATTGCGGGCCGCAACGGCGAACAAACGGAAGAGACCGGGAACCTTCCCTCCGGATTACGGACATCGCACGCCGCCGCCCCGGGCCGACGCATAGAAACACGCCATGCTCTGGGTCCTCTTCCTCCTCCTCGCCTGGACCGCCGCCGGCGTGTCCTGTACCCGACTGTGTCTGACCTCGATGCGTGCGGCGGCGGCCGACGCCGACGTCCACGCGGACCACGCCCACCACTGCCACCGGCTCACGCTGTACGAGGCGGCGTTCCTGTCCGGCGGTCCGGCGCGCGTCGCCGACCTCACCCTCGTCTCCATGGCCCGGCAGCGCCGGATCCTCCTCGCGCACACCGGCTGGGCGACGGTCGTGGACCCGGACGGGCGGGACGAGATGGAACGCTCGGTCATCGGGGCGATCGGCCCCGGCGGACAGTCCCGGATAGCGCCCGTACGGCGGACCGCCGCGGCCACGGAGCCCGTACGCCGCCTCTCCGACCGGCTCGTCGCGGCGGGGCTGGCCGTACCGGACGCCGCGCGGACGGATGTGTCCGACGCGGTCACGCAGGTACGAGGCGCCGCGCTGGGCGTGTGCGGGTTGGGGGCGCTGGCGTTGATGTTGCCCTCGCAGGGGTTCCAGGAGCAGCGCCTGCTGGTCTCGTTGTGGTTCGCGTTGCCGCTGGTGCTGACCCTCAGCTGTCTGGTCATCGCGCATGTCGAGGGGCCGCCGTGTACGCGGTGGGCGTCGCCGGAGGGGCTGCGAGTGTTGGAGGCCGTGGCAGGGCGGGGCGGGGGTGACCTGGCGGACCTCGTTTCTGTGGCCGTTTGGGGGGTGGGGGCGGTGGAGTCTCCCGAGTTGCGGGCGGCGTTCGCGCATCGGTAGCGCCGTAGGGGCTGCGCATTGCGGGCTGCGGGTTGTTCGTGGCTGATCGCACAGTTCCCCGCGCCCAGCAAAGCAGCGGCGACACCGTCGAACGGTGCTTTACATTCACCCTCTTTCACACCAAACATCCCCTTTGTCGCTGTCGTGCTTCGGAGGGATTCTCGATGCGAGCTGCCGTTCTCTACGGGACCGTCGGGGCGGTGTTGCTGGGTGCCCTCGGCGCCGCGCCGGCCGAGGGGGACATGGACTGGGCGGCGGGGGAGGTCGCCGTCGCGGCGGAGCGGGCCGCGGACGAAGGCATTCGGTTCGGGAAGTGTCCGGCGGTGGAGGGGCTGTCGGACGGGGTGCGGTGCGGGACGGTCAAGGTGCCGCTCGACTACGCGCGGCCCGACGGCAAGCAGATCTCGCTGACCGTCAGCCGGGTCGAGGCCAAGGGGAAGGACGCCAAGGGGAGTAAGGTCGCCCGGCAGGGCGCGCTCGTGTCCAATCCGGGTGGGCCCGGGGCCTCCGGGATGTACTTTCCGCTCATCGGCCACCTCCCGGACTGGAAGCGGGTCGCCGCCGCGTACGACCTCGTCGGGTACGCCCCGCGTGGGGTCGGCCGGTCGGCGCCGCTGTCCTGCCAGGACCCGAAGCGGCTGCACCGGGGGCCCTCACCGGCACCGCCGCACCCTTCGGAGTCGTACAAGAAGGAGCGGATCGCGCGGGCGAAGGCGTACGCGCGGGGGTGTGCGCAGCGGGGCGGGAGCGCGCTGCGGCACTACCACTCCCTCAACAACGCCCGTGACCTGGACGTGCTGCGTGCCGCGCTCGGCGAGCCCCGGCTGACGTTCATGGGGGCGTCGTACGGAACGTACTTCGGGGCGCTGTACGCGTCGCTGTTCCCCTCGCACGTACGCCGGATGGTCTTCGACTCGGCGGTGAACCCGGACCCCGAACAGATCTGGTACCGCAACCACCTCGACCGGTCGGCCGCGGTCGAGGGGCGCTGGGCGGACTTCCGGGCCTGGGTCGCCGAGCACCACAAGGTGTACGGGCTGGGTGACACCCCGGAGAAGGTGCTGCGGAGTTATGAGCGGGCGGCGGCACGGCTGGCCGCCGAGCCCGCCGGCGGCAAGGTGGGGCCGGGACAGTTGCAGGGCGCGTTCCTGCAGGCCGCGTACTACGACGACTACTGGCCGCAGCGTGCCCTGGCGCTCTCCGCGTATCTGAAGGGCGACCCGAAGCCGCTGGTCCAGATCGCCGGTCCGTACCCGGGGGCGGCCGTCCAGCAGGAGAACGCGGGCGCCGTCCACACGGCGGTCCAGTGCAACGACGGGCCCTGGCCGACGGAGTGGCGCGTCTGGGACCGCGACAACACACGGCTCGCGCGTACCGCGCCCTTCGAGACATGGGACAACGTGTGGAAGACCCTGCCGTGCGCGTACTGGGGCGGGCCGCGTCAGCGGCCGCTGGACGTGCGGACCGGGCCCGGTGAGCTGCCGCCGACGCTGATCCTCGCGGCCGAACAGGATGCGGCTGCGCCTTATGACGGGGCGATCGAACTGCACCGGCGGCTCTGGGGGTCGGTGCTGGTGACTGAGCGCGACGCCGGTAACCACGGGGTCGGCTTCGGGCCCAACAAGTGCGTCAACGGGCACTTGGAGGCGTACTTGCTGGAGGGGCGGCTGCCGGAGCGGAGGGCTGCCTGTGCGGCACGGCCCGAACAGAAGCCGAACGCTCCGCGGGTCGGGGCCGCGGGGAGACCGCGGGTCGGTCGTGGTTGATCGCACCCGCGCGGCGGAGCCGCACAGGTGACAGCCCCGCGCCCCTTACGGGGCCTACGCCAGGCCCGCCACCAGCTCAGACACCGACTTCCTGCGGCCCGTGTAGAACGGGACCTCCTCGCGGACGTGCATGCGGGCCTCCGAGGCGCGAAGGTGGCGCATGAGGTCGACGATGCGGTAGAGCTCGTCGGCCTCGAAGGCGAGGAGCCACTCGTAGTCGCCCAGCGAGAACGACGCGACCGTGTTGGCGCGGACGTCCGGGTAGCCCCGGGCCATCTTGCCGTGGTCGGCGAGCATGCGGCGGCGGTCCTCGTCGGGCAGCAGGTACCAGTCGTAGGAGCGCACGAAGGGGTAGACGCTGACGTAGTCGCGGGGCGTCTCGTCGGCGAGGAACGCCGGGATGTGCGAGCGGTTGAACTCGGCGGGGCGGTGCAGCGCCATGTTCGACCACACCGGCGTGAGCGCGCGGCCCAGCTTGGTGCGGCGGAAGAGGTTGTACGCCTCCTGGAGCTGGTCGCTGGTCTCGGCGTGCCACCAGATCATGAGGTCGGCGTCGGCGCGCAGGCCCGACACGTCGTACGTACCGCGGATGGTCACGTCCTTCGCGGCGAGCTGGTCGAACAGCTCCTGGACCTCGTCGGCATAACCGGCGCGGTCCTCCGGCAGCACGTCCTTCAGCTGGAAGACGGACCACAACGTGTAGCGGATGACCTCGTTGAGGTCCTTGGCCAGCTTGCCCTTGTTCGGGATCCGGCCGGACTCGGTGGTGGGGGCGTCGTCGCTCATGGTTCCTATTCTCCCGCTCCGCCGTGCAGGCTTTGCACCGGGTCGGCGGTGAGGTCCCGCACCGCGCGCAGGTCACCGTCGATCTGGTCGACCGCCGCGGCGGCGCTCGCGACGCAGGCCGGGATGCCGACGCCGTCGTACGCCGCGCCGCAGACCGCGAGGCCCGGCAGCTTGCCGACGTGCTCGCGGACGCGGGCCACGCGCGCGTGGTGGCCGACCGGGTACTGGGGCAGGCCGTCGTCCCAGCGGGTGACGCGGGTTTCGAGGGGCGTGGCGGACAGGCCGGTGGCCTCGCGGAGGTCGATTCTCGACACGTCCACGAGGTGCGCGTCGTCGTGGTCCAGGATCACCGTCTCGCCGTACCGGCCGACCGAGGTGCGCAGGACCAGCAGGTCCGGGTTCTCGTCCGCGATCCAGCCCCACTTCTGGGAGGCGAAGGTGGACGCCTTGATGGTGCGGCCGTCGACCGGCGGCACCAGGAAGCCGCTGCCCTCGGGGAGGGTGAGGTCGGCGCGGCGGTAGGCGAGGGTGACGAGGGCCATCGAGGCGTACTCGACGCCGGCCAGCTCGGCGGCGGCCTCGGGGGCCTCGGCACGCAGCAGGCCGGCGGCGACCGGGGCGGGAACGGCCACGACGACGGCGTCGGCACGCAGGACGCGCTCCCCGGCGCGCCCGGTACTCCCAGCGCTCCCGGTACTGCCTGTGCCGGCGGTGATCCCGGTGGTTCCGGTACTGCCTGTGCCGGCGGTACCGGCGGTGACGACGCGCCAGCCGCCGGAGGCGTCCCGGCGCAGCTCCGTGACGGGCGTCCGGGTGAGGATCTCGGCGCCGCGCGCCCGCACCGACTCGGCGACCGCGAGCGGCAGTTGCCCGACGCCGCCCTCGATGCCCATGAAGACCGGTCCGGTCTGCCGGCCGGCGGCAGCGCGCTCCTGGATGCCCCGGACGGCCTCGGTGAGGGAGGTGTGCGTCCGGGCGGCCTGGAAGAGCTGTGGGACGGCCGAGCGCATCGAGATGCGGTACGCGTCGCCCGCGTAGACGCCGCCGAGCAGGGGCTCCACCAGGCGGTCGACGACCTCGCGGCCGAGGCGGGCCGCCACGTACTCGCCCACCGCCACGTCGTCGCCGACCTCGGTGCGCGGCAGGTCGGCGTCACGCTCGATGCGGGCCAGGCCCTCGTCGGACAGGACCCCGGAGAGGGCGGACGCGGTGCCGGGAACGCCCATGACGTGCCCCTTGGGCATGGGCCGCAGGGCGCCCCGGGTCCAGAGGGAGGCCATGGCGGTGGCGGGCGGCTGGAGCCGGTCGGCAAGGCCCACCTCTCTCGCGAGGGCGACCGCCTCGGGGCGGCGGGCCAGCATCGACTCGGCGCCGAAGTCGACCCGCGCGCCCGCGATCTCGCCGGGCAGCAGCTTGCCGCCGACCCGGTCCGAGGCCTCCAGGACGGTCACTCTCGCGCCACGGTCCAGCAGCTTGTGCGCGGCGGCCAGCCCCGCGATCCCGGCTCCGATGACGACGACATGCCCGGTGTCGCGCCCGACATCCGTACGTGATCCGCTCATGGCTCCACCCTCTCAGGTGTCACTGACAGTCATGACGCCGGCCCGCCATCGGCCCATGGGGGATGTGGCCTCGCCGAGTCCCGACCGTGACCGCTTCGGGACCGGTTCCCGCCAACGTTCCGGCCCCCTCCGGCGTCGAAGAAACGTCAGCAAGGCGGGCAAGCACGCCTGCCACGACCCTCGGGGGGTACGCCGCAATGGCCGAAACACACGTACGACGTTCCCGGCGGCCCGCAGGGGCCCTGGCCGCGCTGTTCCTCGCCGCCGCACTGGCGCTCACCGGCTGCGGTGGGAGCGACTCGGCAGCGGGCTCGGACAGCGGGGCGGCCCAGAGCAAGAACGACGAGATGGCGGCCCCGCAGGAGGGCGCGCTCGACGGCGAAAGCGCCAGTGGCGGCGACAGCAAGGGCAAGGCCGCCGACGCGCCACCCAGCATCACCGCGAGCCACATCATCCGCACCGCCACACTGACCGTGCGGGTCAAGGACGTGCCGAAGGCCCTGGACGAGGCCCGTACCACCGTGGAGAACGCCGGCGGGTTCGTCGGCAACGAGTCCACGACCCGTGACGGCAAGGACCGTGAACGCACCCGGGTCGTCCTGCGCGTGCCCACCGAGAAGTACGACGAGGTCCTCACCGAACTGGAGGGCACCGGCAAGCTGATCGAGCGCAAGACGAAGGCCGAGGACGTCACCGACCAGGTCGTCGACGTGGAGAGCCGCATCAAGACGCAGCAGGCGAGCGTGGCCCGGATCCGCGAGCTGATGGACCGGGCGACCAAGCTCAGCGACGTGGTCACCCTGGAGGGCGAGTTGAGCAGCCGTCAGGCCGACCTGGAGTCCCTGCTGGCCCAGCAGAAGTCCCTGAAGGACCGCACGAGCCTCGCCACCATCACGCTGTCCCTGTCCGAGACCGCGGTGAAGAAGGCCGACAAGGACGACGACCCCGGCTTCATGGACGCGCTGGCGGGCGGCTGGAACGCGTTCGTCGCCGTGTTCCGCTGGCTGGGCATGGCCCTCGCCGCGATCCTCCCCTTCGCCCTCGCCACGGCCCTCGTCCTGCTCCTGTGGTCCCGCTTCGCCCGCTCCCGCCGCCCCGCCCCGGCGACGGCTCCGGCAGGCACCGCCGGTTCGCTCCCGGCCGCCGCACCGGACAAGGAGGAGCAGGACTGACGGCTGATCCGATGGGTGGCGACGGAACGAAATGCCGGGCCCCCGTAGCGTGTTCCCATGAACATGAGCCGCACTGAAGAACGTTCGAGGGAACGCCTGGTGGTCGTCGGAGGCGACGCGGCGGGTATGTCCGCCGCGTCGCAGGCACGCCGGCTGCGGGGGCCCGACGAGCTGGAGATCGTGGCGTTCGAGCGGGGCCACTTCACCTCCTTCTCCGCGTGCGGCATCCCCTACTGGGTGGGCGGCGACGTCCCCGAACGCGACCGGCTCATCGCCCGCTCACCCGAGGAGCACCGGGCCCGCGACATCGATCTGCGGATGCGTACGGAGGTCGTGGAGATCGATGTCGAGGGCGCCCGCGTGCGCGCGCGGGACCTCGCGTCCGGCGCCGAGTCCTGGACCGCGTACGACAAACTCGTCATCGCGACCGGCGCCCGCCCGATCCGCCCCGACCTGCCCGGCGTCGACGCCCCCGGCGTGCACGGCGTACAGACCCTGGACGACGGCCAGGCCCTCCTCGACACCCTGACCGCCACCGAAGGCCGGATCGATTCTGCGGCCCAGCGGCGCGCCGTGGTCGTCGGCGCGGGCTACATCGGCGTGGAGATGGCCGAGGCACTCATCAACCGAGGGTACGAGGTCACGGTCGTCAACCGCGGCAAGGAGCCCATGTCCACCCTCGACCCGGACATGGGCCGCCTGGTGCACAAGGCCATGGAGGGCCTGGGCATCACCATGGTCGACGACGCCGAGGTCACCGCCCTGCGCACCGGCGACGACGGCCGGGTCCGCGCGGTCGCCACGGAGGAGGCCGAGTACCCGGCGGACGTGGTGGTCCTGGGCATCGGCGTACGCCCCGAGACGGACCTCGCGAAGGCGGCGGGCCTGCCCCTGGGCGACCACGGCGGCCTGCTGACGGACCTCTCCATGCGCGTCCGAGGCCACGAGAACATCTGGGCCGGCGGCGACTGCGTCGAGGTGCTCGACCTGGTCTCCGGCCGCCAACGCCACATCCCGCTCGGCACCCACGCCAACAAGCACGGCCAGACCATCGGCGCCAACATCGGCGGCGGCTACGCCACCTTCCCCGGTGTCGTCGGCACCGCCGTCAGCAAGGTCTGCGACCTGGAGATCGCCCGCACCGGCCTCCGCGAGAAGGACGCCGACCGCGCCGGCCTCCAGTACGTCACCGTCACCATCGAGTCCACCAGCCGCGCCGGCTACTACCCCGGCGCCGCCCTCATGACGGTGAAAATGCTCGCCGAACGCCGCACAGGCCGCCTACTGGGCGTCCAGATCGTCGGCCGAGAGGGCGCGGGAAAGCGGGTCGACATCGCGGCGGTGGCCCTCACCGCAGGCATGACGGTAGAACAGATGACCGCCTTGGACCTCGGCTACGCCCCACCTTTCTCCCCGGTCTGGGACCCGATCCTGGTGGCGGCGAGAAAGGCGGTGGCGGCGGTGCGGTCGGGCGCCTGACAACCAGGACCGCACCCCGACGCTTTCAGGGGCGCGGGGAACTGCGCGACCGGCCACGACACTCCCGCAGTCGGCCGACCGCAGAACCCCCACGGCGGCCTTCGTCAAACAGCCGAAGTACCGGTTATCCGATCAATGGCCTGCCGCGCCTGCTCAGCCGGAGGCCGAGCAGGCAACGAGGACACCGACGCGGAAGACGTCACCGCAGCCGGCTGCGCCGTCGGCGCCGTAGCCGGCTTCGCATGCGCCGCAGCCGGCCGAGCCGACCGAAGCCGATGACTCACGGCCTCGTCCAGCGTCACCGGCCGCTGCATCCGCGCCGCCAACCGCCCGGCCTCCTGGCCGAGCGCGGCGACGTCTTCCCAGGGAAGCCGCACCACCAGCGAAATCTCGGCCTCGCCATCGGGGGTGGCGTGCATCGCCGGGGTAACTCGGTCGTTCATCGCCTGTTCCTCACGTAGATCCGCGGTTGAGAATTCATACGCACCACCCGCCCCACACGTTCACCGGCCTCGGCGCCGAGGCCCGCACCGACACCGGGCCCGCTGATTCCGGCCCCGTATCCAGGGCACAAGTCCGGTGTGGTCATCCCCGTCCATGACGTGAACCCCGTGGGCCGCACGCCCTACGTGACATACGCACTCATCGCCGCGAACGTCTTCGTCTTCGTCTTCATGCCGGGTCTCGCCGGTTCCGTGCCGGGCGACAGCGAGCTGGCCCGGCTGTGCCATACGCAGGCGTTCCTGGAGCAGTACGCGGCGGTCCCGCAGGAGTTGATCCGTCATCAGCTGCCGCAGTTGGTGCCCACCGGCGAGCCGGCCCGGTCGGGCGGCTGCGCGCTGGGCCCGCCGGGCTACGACAAGTCGCCCGCGCTGTCCGTCCTCACCGCGCTGTTCCTGCACGGTGGCTGGCTGCACCTGCTGGGCAACATGCTCTTCCTGCTGATCTTCGGCAACAACATCGAGGACCGGCTGGGCCACGTCCGCTTCGCGCTGTTCTACGTCGCCTGCGGATACGCGGCCGCGTATGGTTTCGCCCTTGCGAACGCCGACTCGGGCGACCCGCTGATCGGCGCGTCAGGTGCGATCGCCGGAGTGCTGGGCGCCTATCTGGTGCTCTACCCGAAGGCCAGAGTCTGGGTCCTGGTGCCATTCCTGATCTTCCTGCCGCTGCGGCTGCCGGCCTGGCTGGTGCTGGGCTCCTGGTTCGTGCTCCAGGCGGTGTACTCCTCCGGTGAGGGCGTCTCCGACGCGGGCACCGTGGCGTACGCCGCGCACGTCGTCGGCTTCCTCGCGGGGATGCTGCTGGCCTGGCCACTGCGCCCGGGCACCCCGCCGCCTCCGAAGCCGCGGGGGCTGCTGTTCGGCGGGCGGGCGCGGCACGGCTGGTGAGACGGCAGGGCCTGCCGACGCAAGGCAGAGGACCCGACCAGCACACCGATCTTCGCAGAAACAAATTCCATAATCGCGAGGCAGAGATACCCGCAGACCTGTGCGATCAGTCGCATGTTTGATCAGCTTCCCCAGCCTTTGACAGAGCTCATGCTGACCCATTGCCGACTTCTCTGAGCCGCCGTCAGGTACGAGGATGGGTGATGACGAGCCATCCAGCAGCTCGCCCCGAGGGCCCCAGCCGCACCACTACACCCACCCGAGACCGACTCCGCATGGCGCAACGCCAGACAGCCGTCGACGGAGAGGGCGGTGACGGCGGTGGGGCATGGACGGTGGGGACGCCGAAGACGATTAGCGGACAGCCGGAGAGGACTCCTTCGGGTGGTCTGCGACCGGGGCCGCGACGCGACGTGGCCAGTGCACACAGCCCTCCCCAGCCCTCAGGCCGATCCAGACGCTTCGACAAGATCAAAGGTCATGTTCGCGTCATCTAGCTAGGTGTCGTCCGTACGATGGCGTGAAGCATGTGTACGGGCCTGTCAGCGGCAGGTTCACACGCTGCAGCCGAATGTGATCGTTTAGTGGCGAGACGGGGTTGGTGGGGGCGGGGCGGGGCGCCCCTTCGAAAGGGATCGCATGGCACTGGTGACGGAGTTTCGGACGCAGGATCTGCCGGTCGCCGAGCGGTTCGCCTCCTGGTACGAATTGACGGCTGGTGCGTTCACTCCCAGCCTGATCCGCAGTGATCATGAGGCGGACTTCCGTGCCAACGCCCGCATGCTGGATCTGGGCGAAGTCCAAGTGTCCTCGCTGGCCTACTCGTCGCTGGAGTCACGTCGGCCGGCGAGCATGATCCGTGCCTCCGATCCCGAGTGCTTACAGCTGCTGGTGACCCTGCGCGGGAGCCACCGGATCCTCCAGGGCGGCCGGGACACCACGAGCGGGCCGGGCGAGGTGGTGCTCTACGACACCTCGCGTCCATGGCATGGCTGGGCGGCCGCCGGCCCCGACACGGTCGAAGGAGTGATGGTGCAGTTCCCCCGGGTGCTGCTGCCGCTACCGGCCAACAAGATCCGCCAACTCACGGGCCTACGCTTATCCGGGCAGGAGCCGATGGGCGCTCTGCTGTCCGGCTATCTCGTGCAACTCACCGCGGGCGCCACCACCTACACCGTGGCGGACGGCGCCCGGCTGGCGACCGTCACCCTCGACCTGGTGACCGCTTTCCTCGCCCACCACCTCGAGGTGAGTAACCCTCTGCCGGAGCGCACCCACCGGAATGCGCAGTTGCTGGAAATCCGCGCCTTCATCCAGCGACACCTGGGCGACCCCGAGCTGTCCCCGAGCGTGATCGCGGCCGCCCACAGCATCTCCCTGCGCTCCCTGCACCGGCTCTTCGGGGATCAGGGCATGACCGTCTCCGGATGGATCCGCACCCGACGGCTGGAACTCTGCCGCCGCGACCTGGCCGACCCTCTCCTGAACGCGCGCCCGGTCCGAGCCATCGCCGCCCGTTGGGGGTTCACCGACCCCGCGCACTTCAGCCGCGCCTTCCGCGCTGCCTACGGGCGGAGTCCCCAGGAATACCGCAGAGCGCGCCCGTAACCCTGCTTGGCCTGACGGCGAGTGCCGACGGCCAACTGCGTTGCGTGGTCGCTCTGTTCGGCTTGACGGGTCGTAAACGGGTCTGGCATGCGTTGTCAACGAGGTGGCGCTGACCGACAACGACATCCCACTCACCACCCACGACACTCGACTCTTGGAGCTGCGTTGCAGCCCGGGTGCTAGGGGCGCCAGGGGCACTTGCTCAGTGACGCAGGGGGAAACCGGTTGCTGTACCCACATGGTGAACGCGGCGAACGCCGCCTCGTTCGCCTGGGGCATGTGGGACAGCGGCGCTCGCACCCACGAGGGCCGGACATCGTCCTACATGCCTGGGTGAGCGGTCCGGCGACTTACCGAGCGTGCACCTTGGACCGTGCTCCGCCGCCCCGGCCGGGCCGCGCCACCACACCCGGAAACCAGATATGCGACCTCGACGGTTCGGTGACGATCACCGTCATAGAAAAAGGACACGAGTTGAGACCTTCCAAGCGCATCACCATCGCTCTCGCCACTGCGGCCATGGTCTGCGGCGGAGTGTTGACAGCGCCGACAGCCGGCGCGTCGGTCGCCAGCGGCGTCATCGGTGGCGCCGACTGGGGCAACGCCGGTGTGAGGAACGACTGGGGCGACGAGGGACCCGTGGACCACAACTCCAACAACAACACCAGGGCGGTGGCTCTGTGGCAGCTGGTCATGCGGGCCGAGGGCTTCTACACCGGCGCCATCGACTGTGACTTCGGCAGCGGCACCATCGCGGCCACCAAGGCGTTCCAGAACTGGTACGGGCTCGACGACGACGGCAGCGCGGGGCCCATCACCATGGGTGTCGCGGACAACTCCCTCACCGACCTCGGCAACAACCGGGACATCAGGTACGTCGGATGGGAAAACTCGGGCCAGGTAACCTTCCGGCGCATCGACGGGGTCTACCACATCTACCTCAACGGCGCTTGGAGAAGCGCCTCCTACACATCGTCCGCCGGCTGCTGACCTGATACGCCGGGCGTGACAGGAACTCTGCGGGCGAACCGTTGTCCCGGCAGCCCACGCCGTCATGCCGCGAGGCGGAGATCTATGGCTGAATGCCCGCCCTGCATTTGGCGAGTTGCTCGTGCCGCAAGCAGTTGAGAGTGGCCTGGGGTCGTTGGTGGAGTGTACGAGCGGCTCTTGTTCCGCCGGGGGCAGCGGGGGACGGTACCCGGCAACGGGTCTCCGCCCGGTTGCGTCCAGGGAAGTGGTGTACGGGTTCGACCTGATCCGGGGGTTTGCTCCGGCATCGGGATGATGCCCGCATAGATGAACGGCCACCGGCTGATCTTCGAAGTGTCGAAGCCTCGAAGGAGATCAGCACGATGACCGCACCTGACAGTCTGCCCCTGCACGCCCTCGCCGAGGACAACCTGGCCGCGGCGAGTCCCGACCTGCTGCGCGCGATGGTCAAGACGTTCGCCGAAGCGCTCATGTCCGCGGAGGCCGGCGCCCTCTGCAACGCGGAATACGGGCAGGTCAGCGACGAACGCGTCAACCACCGCAACGGCTGTCGCCCGCGTGAGTGGGACACCCGCGCGGGCACGGTCGAACTGGCCGTCCCCAAGCTGCGCCAGGGCAGTTGCTTCCCGCACTGGCTCCTGGAACGGCGCCGCCGGGCCGAGCTGCGCTGTTGAACTGTCCGCAGCCTATGGCTCGGTGCCATGTCGATCACGAGATGGCAGGTGCACTGCACTCATCGGGAGCCGGTGTGGCTACGCGAAGCGACGCCGCTGATGCGGGAGTTCAGAGATGTGTCCGTCCACCCTGGTCAGCGGTTTGACCAGGGTGGTGTACCGGAGGGGACAGCATTTCAGCGGGCCGTCGCGGCGGCTGCTTGCTCGATGATGCGGCTGACCGCGCCGGGCTTCGAGACGGGAACGGCGTGGGATGCCCTGACCTCCACGGTGCGGGCACCAGCGCGCTCGGACATGAAACGCTGCGCGGCGGCGGGGATGTTGAAGTCCTTGGTGGCGATCAGCGACCAGGACGGAATGGTCTTCCATGCGGCCCTGGTGGCCTGCTCCTCCAGAGCCGCGGCCGCGATCGGCCGCTGCGTCGCCGCCATCACAGCAGCCTCATCAGGCGACACATCCGCAGCGAACTGCTGACGGAACTTGTCCGGCTTGATGTATACATCATCACCTGACGCACCGCCCGGCAGGCTGTACGGCACCGCCTCGATCGCATTGCCCAGCGTGCTGCCGGGGAACTTGTTCGACAGCCCCAGCGTGGACTCGCCCTCGTCAGGCAGAAACGCCGCGATATAGACCAGCGCCTTGACCTGGTCCTCGCGGCCCACCGCCGCGTCACTGATCACGGTGCCGCCGTAGGAATGACCCACCAGCACCACCGGCCCCTCGACACGGTCGAGAACACTGCGCAGATACGCGGCATCACTGGCCGGCCCTCGCAGCGGGTTCGCCGCGGCCACCACCGGATACCCGGACTGTCGCAGCCGCTCGATCACGCCGCTCCAGCTGGAGGAGTCCGCGAACGCACCATGCTCCAGCACGACTGTCGGCTTCGGCTCGGCCGCCGTCCCACCGCCACCAAAGGCACCGGCGGTACCGGACAGCGCCACAGCACCCAACACCCCCGCCACGCCGACGACGGCCACTGCGCCGTAACCGACGCGCTTGCCGGACGAAGCGGGAAAGGAACTGTCAGCCATGATGAACTCCACTCTGAGACAGTGAATCGGGATGGGCATCCGTAGTGCGCCCCGGGCGGGATGCCACGGGACGTCAAGCCGCCGGTCGGCCATGGGACGCGATCGGCCTCGCGGAGGTAGCTGAATGGGCCGTCAGGGGCGTCTCCGAAGGCTTCGGTGACGCCCCTGACATGTTGATCGGCGGTGCCGCGACGGTGCCGCCTGACGCATTGCGCTCCTTGCGTCACCTTCTGCCCGTTCGGGGGTCGATCCCCCCGATCCGGGCCGCCTTTGAAGTCCGTCCACGGACCGTCACGAGAGATCGAGGCCAGGATTCCTCGCGGGCTACCGGGTCAACATCCAAGCGAGGAC
This sequence comes from Streptomyces sp. NPDC057474, assembly GCF_042802555.1. Lineage (NCBI taxonomy): Bacteria > Bacillati > Actinomycetota > Actinomycetes > Kitasatosporales > Streptomycetaceae > Streptomyces > Streptomyces sp. NPDC057474. Next base: position 87,413 of record NZ_JBHVDX010000006.1, read on the forward strand.
GGGGCGATGATCCAGTCCTGCTTCTCCGGATGATGTTGGGCCTGCATGCTCACGGTGTTGTCGTTCCAACCGGTCATCAGTGTGGTCGGGCCGGCGGACATCAACCAGTTTTCCTCGCAGTCGCCGTTCCATACCTGCCCACCATCGGTGGCATCACATTTTGATGTGTAAAGCCCGAGTCGGGGTTGGTCCGCAGCGTCGAGGCACTCACCCGAAGCGAAATTCTTCAGCATGAAGTGAGTTTCACTGTAGCGCATTTGCTGCCAGTTCCCTTTCATGTTGTCGCCGTCGCATCGCTCCAGAACCAGGGGGTCGACCTTGCGTTCGTGCGCCGTCAGACAGACGTTCCTGGAGTCGTCGAACTTGATCCGGACTCGACTCGTAATACCCGTCGCGTTTCGAATCGCCTCGGCGAGTGCTGAGGCGAGCGAAGTCCCGAGATCGGCGAGAACCGCGGCGAACCGTCCGACCGGTCCCACGATGTTACCCGCCCACCAGCTCGCTCGTTGGGCCATGGTCTTGAGGGAATTTCCTATCCCGATGAAGAACGCCTTGGCATCGTTCTCGGCCCATGGCTCAACGTACTTCTTCACGACCGCGCCACCGATAGCACCAAGAATTCCCGCGACGGCAACTTTTGCCCAGAAACTTCCGCTGGACAAGTCCTCCCCCTTCAACGCGGCCTCAATCATCACCGTGCCCATGGACCCCAGACTGCCGGCCACGCCTCCACAAACCCACGGTGCTGCAGAAATAGCAGGTACGCACGCAACGTATGCGCCGTACGTTATGGCAAAACCAGAGGCAACAGTGATTGCCGTGACGACCCAATCAGCGACTTCGGCTCTCACCTCTGACTCGGGAATCACCAGGACGATGCCCGTTGCGGTCAGGTCGACCTTCGCGTCGACGTCGTAGGCGATGATTCTGTTCACCCGGGCTTGCCAGCCAGGAAC
>NZ_JBHVDX010000006.1:88378-108636 GCF_042802555.1 Streptomyces sp. NPDC057474
TTCGCGAAGCATGGTTGCCATGATTTCGCTGAAGTCGTTACCGCCCGCGCTCAATTTGTCGTGGAGTTCACGCGCCCTCGCCAAGTTCCAGTTTTCTATCGGGATTTCCAGGCGGCGGTCTCCGGCAGCCGCCGCTGCGGGGTTCCCTGGGGCCGCGCTCGCGGGCGCGGGTCCGAAGAACCCCGCAGTTACGATGGCCAGGACGACCGAAAACAGGACGAGTAGACGGGCTGTTCCGACGGCGTGATGCCGTCGGCGCGCAATTAGGAGTGGATTGTCGGCCATGAAAAGGCCTCCTAGAAAGGCAGCAGGGATGTACTGGTGGGCGGTTTGGTTGGGTTCGGGCATGGCGCAGGAACGCCGGACGTCCGACTGCCGCGTCGAGTGTCGGCACCGGGGGCGTGAATTACTGGGCGGCGACAGAGCAGCCGCGTGAAGGGCTTTCCTACGTGCTTCGGCCCGTAGAGCGCTGTCAGATCAGACGGCGCGCGCGATGCATATGCGTGCGTTCAGCCGTGGCCCGGCTTCGTAGAACATGTACTGCTGTCCGCCGTCCTCGGTGCCGAATGACGGTGCGGCGACCCGGCCGTCGTCGGATGCGATCGGCGAGTGGAAGACACCGAGGTGGTTCTCGCGGCCAAAGGCGTTGCCGACCTCGGTGAGGTACATCCGGCCATCGCTGCCGTGGTAGGCGACGTAGGTGGTGCCGTTGCGCTTGACCAGACTTGGGCCGGAGATGTCGGTGACCCCGTCGAGCTCGGGGTTGACCAGCGGCGTCGGGCTGAACTGCCAGTTGTCCCAGCCGTTGGGCGACCAGCCGTAGAAGATGCGGCGGCCGTTGCGTACGCCCATGAAGACCATGACGTACTTGTTGTTCCGGCCCGGCAGGGTGTGTTCGAAGACGCGGGCGTACGACGTCTCCGAAGTGCCGGGCACCAGGCGGGTGCTCAGGATCGGTGTCTCGTCGGTGAAGTGGATGCCGTCGGTGGAGCGGGCCACGCGGGTGACGGTGTTCTCGCCGTGGAAGTAGCAGAAGAACTGTCGGGTGGCGGCGTCCCAGGTGACGTGCGGGGAGGAGACATGGGTGACGGTCGTGGTCGGCAGAACGTTGTCGATGAGGGGGTTGCCGGAGTACTCGGTGAACGGGCCGTCCAGCTTGTCGGAGAAGGCCACGCAGATGCCGCCCGGCCTCTCGTGCGGCGCGTAGTACAGGTAGTACTTCGCCCGGGCTCCGCTGATCTTGTCGTACACCCCGCGGATACAGGGGAAGATGAACTCGTTGGTGGGGTTGTGCGCCGGTACGGGCGGCAGCACGATCGCGTCCCGCAGATAGCGGTACGTCGGCATTCCGGCCGGCCCCGCTGCCCTCGCCGCCCCCGCGCCGGCGAGCGCGCCGCCCGTGCCCAGGGCGATCCCGGCGGCTCCGGCCGCCGCACCGCGCAGCACGCTGCGTCGGCCTACCGCTAACGGCTCACTGTCATTGTCATTTGTCGCTTCCATCCGGTGTCCTTTCCGAAGCGGCGCTGTCGTCATGTCAATCAGCATTCCGGGCGGGTTGGGCCGCGGCGTCCGCCCGCGGCACGAACGGCGGGTCTGTCGCTGGGTGGAGTCCGTTCTCGTTCCTGAGACAGAGACTCGGGGGACACCAGTGCCTTTAGGCTCAAGCGCGAGATGGAGAACTTACGGAACTGGCTTTTGCCGAGCCTGCTCGCCGCCGCGCAGGTGGCACTGTTGTGCTCCAATCCGCTGGCCGAGGCACCGCCCGGCCCGGTGGCCCTCATCGGGGTTCTGATCGCCACTGTGCTCGTCGTCGCAGCGCTGGGATGGCGGCGGCGCGAGCCGGTGTGGGCGCTGGCCGGGACGCTGGGGGCCGAACCTGTCGGGGGCTTGACGGCCCCGGACTACTCCCTCGGGATCGGCGTGTTGATCGCGCTGTACTCCGTCGCGGTGCGGTGCGGCGGGCGGGTCACGGTGGTCGGCACCGCCGCCGCCGTTGGCTGTGGGTGCGTGCTGGCGGCTCTGCAGGGCGGCCAGCCGGTCTCCGTGGTGTCGACATGCGCCGTCACGACCGTGCTCTGCCTGGTGGGCGCCGCTCTGGGGGAGGGCCGGCGGCAGTGGCTGGCCGGGCGGAGGGCAGCCGCGAGACGGCTGGCCGGAGCCGAGGAGGGCAGGCGGCGGGCCGCCGACACCGAGCGCCACCGGCTGGCCCGGGAACTCCACGACGTCAGCGCCCACCACCTGACCTCGGTCGTGGTCACGGTGGACGCGGCCCGCCGGCTCAGCCGGAGCCGGCCGGAACTCACCTCCGACGCCCTGTCCTTCGCCGCCCACGCCGGGCGCGAAACGCTGACGGCGCTGCGGCGACTGGTGACCGTGATGCGGGACACCGACCCGCCGGACCCGCGGCCGATGACCGGACGCATCCAGGAACTGGTCGCCGGATTCAGCCGACTGGGCCGCCCCATCGCCACCGAACTGCCCGGCGACCTCGCCGGACCGGCGGCCGAGGCCGCCTTCGGCATCATCCGCGAAGCCCTCACCAACGCCCTGCGGCACGCCCCCGGAGCAGCCGTCCGGGTCCGCGTCCGACGCGACGCGGACACCCTGGAGCTGTCCGTGGAGAACGACGCACCACGTGCCGCGGCGCGCCAGCACTCCACGGCGGATCTCGGATCGGGCCGCGGTGTGACGGGAATGCGGGAGCGAGCAGCGGCCGTCACCGGCACCCTGACCGCCGGACCGTGCCCCGACGGCGGATGGTGGGTGAGGGCCCGCCTCCCGGACACCACCGGCCCGTGGCGGCACCCCAAGCCCTCCCGTCGGCGCGACTTCCAGAAGGAGCAACGTCTGGTCGACGCCTCACTGGTCGTCGTCGCCGCGGTGTCTCCGCTGTTCGTGGTGGCCGGCGACATCGAGGACGGCGCGGTGTTCGAACCCTCCGCCGGCGTCGTGCTGGTCCTGCTGGCCCTGGTCCACGCCCTGCCGTTGCTGTGGCGTCGGCGCGCGCCGTGGCCGACGCTGTTCTGGGTGCTCGCCGCCACCTGGATCTGGACCGTCACAGGCGCCGGGGACCTGCTGCCGCAGAACTGGGCGATTTATTTGGCATTCACCGGTACTGCCGAGGCCATGGCGGTGTACGCGGTGGCCGCCTACGGCGGTGGCGCCGCACGGACATCGCTGTCCATCGTGGCGGCCACCGCCGGGCTGACCGGTGTCCTGATCCAGACCATCACCGCCGACATATCGCCGGAGGGCCGGAACGCCTTGCTGGACGCGGCGGGGTGGCGCGCCGTCAACTGGATGGTGGTGACCGTTCTGCTGCTCCCCGCGGTGTGGGGCGCGGGCCTGGCGGTGCGGGCCCGGCGGCTGCGGGTCGTGGCCCGCGAGCAGGGCGCCCTCACCGACTCCGTACAGCAGGCGGCCCTCGCCTCGGACGCCGAGCGCCGACGGATCGCGGCGGAACTGCACCAGGCCGTACTGGACCGGACGGCACGGGTGGTGGAGCTGGCGGACCGAGGAGACCTCGACGAGGTCGCCGCCCAGGCCAGGTCGGCACTGGCCGCGATGAGACAGCTGCTGGGCAGCCTGCGCGGCGCCGCCGACCCCGAGCGCCATCATGCCCCGCAGCCCACCGTGGCCGACCTGCAGGACCTGTGCGACACGCTGCGTGCGGCGGGCCGGAACGTGCGGCTGCACGGCGCGTCCCAGGCCGCCACCGCGCTGCCCGCACTGGTGTCCCTGGCGGCATACCGCATGGTGGAGGCAGCCCTCAGCGCGGGCGACCGCGGCCCCGCCCGGGTGACACTGCGGCTGCGCCGCGGCGCGGTGCACATCACGGTCACCGGCGTGCCGCTGGCCGCGGCGGGACCGGTCGCCGACCGGCTGAAAATCCAACTGGACGCCGCCGAGGGCAAGTTGAACGTCGACCCGGCCGGTACGCTGCGAGTGACCCTGCCCGCCGGAAGCCTTCCGGCCCCTGCCCAGGAGGTGCCCCCATCGCCGTACGCGTGATGGTCGTCGACGACCAACCGATGGTACGCGCGGGCTTCGCCGCCGTCATCGACGCCGAACACGACCTGTCCGTGGTCGGCGAGGCCGGCGACGGGGTCGCCGCGGTATCCCTCGCGCAACGGACCACTCCCGATGTCGTCGTGATGGACATCCGGATGCCCGGGATGGACGGACTGACCGCCACCCGGCTGATCACCGAACTCCCGAGCCCGCCGAAGATCCTTGTGCTCACCACCTTCGACCTCGACGTCTACGTCTACGACGCGCTCCGCGCGGGCTCCTCGGGTTTCATGCTCAAGGACGCCGAGCCCGAGGACCTGCTCACCGCGATCCGCGTGGTCGCCGCCGGAGACGGCATCCTCGCCCCTGCCGTCACCCGCCGGCTGATCGGCGCCTTCGCCCAGGGGGCGCCCGTACCGACGGGAGCGACGGGAGCACTGACGGAACTGACCCCCAGGGAGCGGGAGGTGCTGCTGCAGATCGCCTCGGGACTGACCAACGCGGAGATCGGCGGCCGGCTCGGCGTCGCGACCGGCACAGTCAAGTCCCACGTCAATGCCCTGCTGACCAAGCTCCAACTGCGCGACCGAGTCCAGGCCACGATCCTCGCCTACGAAACGGGCCTGATCCAACCCCGAGGCACACAAGACGACCACGCTTCCGCGCCGCGCTGACAGGCCGGCTCCACCGCAGCGCCACGCCAACATGACGTCCTGGCCGCTATACCTTCCCTGATCCCAGTCAGCCGGGGGCCTGTGGTCCTTCGCGTTCCGGCCGCTGCCTCGACGAAGAAGAGCCGGGTGCCGACATCTCTCCCGGCCCGCCGGTTCGTTGTCCGCGGTGAAGCCGACATCGAGGACCGGCTGGGCCACGTACGGTTCGCCCCTCTTCTGCGTGGCCTGCGGCTACGCGGCCTCGTACGGCTACGCGTTCCTCAACGCCGGCTCCGGCGAACCGCTGATCGGCGCGTCCGGGGCGATCGCCGGGGTCCTCGGCGCGTATCTCGTCCTCTATCCGAAGGCCAGGGTCCGGGTCCTCGTCCTGTTCCAGGTCTTCCTGCCCCTGAGGCTGCCCGCGTGGCTGGTGCTGGGCTCCTGGTTCGTGCTCCAGGCGGTCCACTCGTCCGACGAGGGCGTCTCCGACGTGGGCACGGTGGCGTACGCGACCCACCTCGTCGACTTCGTCGCGGGCATGCTGCTCGCCTGACCCCTGCGCCCCGGCACCCCGCCACCACCCGCGCCACGTGGCCTGCTGTTCGGCAGACGGGCGCGACCGGGTTGGTGAAGCCGGGGCTCCGCTCCCCTATCGCGCGGTCTGTGTGTGGACGTACTCCACGAGCCGCGTCAGGGCGTCCGGGTCGGTACTGGGCATGACGCCATGGCCGAGGTTGAAGATGTGGCCCTCCAGGCCGGTGGCGCTGTCGAGGACCTCGCGGGTCTTGGTCTCGACGGCCTCCGTGCCGGCGAACAGGACGGTCGGGTCGAGGTTGCCCTGGAGCGCCTTGCCGGGGCCGACGCGGCGGGCGGCCTCGTCGAGCGGGACGCGCCAGTCGACGCCGACGACGTCCGCGCCGGCCTCTCCCATGAGGCCCAGCAGCTCGCCGGTGCCGACGCCGAAGTGGATGCGCGGGACGCCGTACGACTCGACGGCCCGGAAGACCTTCGCGGAGGCGGGCAGCACCGAGCGGCGGTAGTCCACCGGGGAGAGGGCGCCGGCCCAGGAGTCGAAGAGCTGGACGGCAGAGGCGCCCGCCTCGATCTGCACCTTGAGGAACGCGGACGTGATCCCGGCGAGGCGGTCGAGCAGGTCGGCCCACAGCTCGGGGTCGCCGTACATCATCGCCTTGGCGTTCTCGTACGTGCGGGACGGGCCGCCCTCGACGAGGTAGCTGGCGAGGGTGAAAGGGGCGCCGGCGAAGCCGATGAGCGGGGTCTCGCCGAGCTCGGCGGTGAGCAGCTTGATCGCCTCGGTGACGTAGGAGACGTCCTCGGGGGTCAGGTCGCGCAGCTGGGCGAGGTCGGCGCGGCTGCGGATCGGCTTCTCGACGACCGGGCCGACGCCGGGCTTGATGTCGAGGTCGATGCCGATGGCCTTGAGCGGGACGACGATGTCGCTGAAGTAGATCGCCGCGTCCACGTGGTGCCTGCGGACCGGCTGGAGCGTGATCTCCGTGACCAGCTCGGGCCGCATGCACGACTCCAGCATCCCGATGCCCTCGCGCACCTTCAGGTACTCGGGGAGCGAGCGCCCGGCCTGCCGCATGAACCACACCGGTGTGTGCGGCACGGGCTCACGCCTGCACGCCTTCAGGAAGGCGGAGTTGTACGTGGCGGTCGGCTGGTGGCCCGAGGGGCTGGCGTTGGCACTCACGCAGCAAAGTCTCGCACGCCCGCTTGACAGCGACGGCCCGGGCTGTGGGCAACCCGGGCCCATGCATTTCCGGCCACCGTTCCCGGCCGCAGGGGCGGCCTCCGTTCGCTGAGCGCGATGCGACAGTGACCCAGCGCACGGGTGTCTTGCCCTGCGCCGAGGCCCGGTTCCCCTTAATGTTCCGGCATGGCTGCGGCTCAGGGACGACTGTCGGACGGCGCTGGCGGGATGGACGACGCGAAGGAGGGGGAGCGCGATGCGATGGAGACGGCACCGTCGCCGTTCCGCTCCGCCGTCGAAGCGCTGCGGGCCACACGGCTGCGGCCGGAGATCGAGATCGAGGCGACCAAACCGCCACAGCGGCTCGCCCCGTACGCGTACGCCCTGGAGGCCGCGGTCGTCGAGGGCGACGAGGACCTGGCCGACGGCCGGCTCGTCCTGCTCCACGACCCGGCGGGGCACGACGCCTGGCAGGGCACCTTCCGGCTGGTGACCCTGGTCCGCGCGGAGCTGGAGCCGGAGATGGCTGCGGATCCCCTCCTGCCGGACGTGTGCTGGTCGTGGCTGACCGGCGCGCTGCAGACCCGGGCGCTGTCGTACGGCGAGCCGAGCGGGACGGTGACGCGAGCGAGTTCGCACTATTTCGGCGGGCTGGCGACGCGGCCGGCCGCGTCGCAGATCGAGATCCGGGCGTCGTGGACCCCGCGAGAGGTTCTGGGCGGCGTCCCCGACACCGCCGCGCATCTCGCCGCGTGGTGCGATCTGCTCGCCCAGATCGCGGGATTGCCTCCGGCGGTGGATCCGGGTGACGCGGCCGTCGTGACGTTGCCGCAGCGGCGGGGGCCGCAGTCCCGCTGAGAACTTCGCGGGACTTTCACAGAACCAAGGACCGTGCGCCGTGGGGCGTGCGGTCCTTTTTCGTGCGCGGATGGTTCGTGGCTGGTCGCGCCCACGCGGCGGAGCCGCGAATGGACACGGCCCCGCGACCCTTCGGACGCGCTCGTCGCCACGCCGATCAAAACCATCACTTTGTCGATACGGCCACTTTCGGCCTCGTATCGACGTGAAGCGACACCGTTCGATCTTCGAATGATCGAAGATGTGTCCGAATTGCCCGGATTGTTACTCACCAAATCGTGATCATTCTCTAAAGGAGCAGAGGTTTGATGCCGAAGACCTCTGTGACCTTGAAAGCATGGTTCGTCCCGGCTTCAACCCCACGAGCCCAGCGAGCCCGCCCCCCGTCCCGCCCCCAGGAGGCCTGGTGTCCGTTCTCCTCGAGCAGCCCGCAAGCCTGGTCGCCTACCGTCCGAACAAACCGACCGCGATGGTGGTGGTGGCCGATCCACGGGTCCGGTCCACCGTCACCCGGCACCTGTGGGCCCTCGGGGTCCGCGATGTCATCGAGGCCTCGTCCATCGCCGAGGCCCGTCCCCGCGTCGGCAACCCCCGTGACATCTGCGTCGCAGACGTCCACCTGCCGGACGGTTCCGGCCTGACCCTCCTCTCCGAGACCCGCGCGGCGGGGTGGCCCAACGGCCTCGCCCTCTCCGCCGCCGACGACATCGGCGCCGTTCGCAACGCCCTCGCGGGCGGTGTGAAGGGATACGTCGTCACCGGCACCCGTACCAACATCGGACTGCCCTCCCGCCCGGGTGCCGCCCCCATCGGCTCCGCGGCCCGTATGCACCGCCGTCCCCCGGGCGCACCGAGCCACCCGGGCGGCTACCGGGAGCTGTCGGGCCGCGAGGTCGAGGTTCTGCGCCTGGTCGCGGAGGGACAGTCGAACAAGGCGATCGGCGTCTCCATGGGCCTGTCCGCGCTCACGGTCAAGAGCCACTTGGCCCGAATCGCGCGCAAGCTCGGCACCGGCGACCGCGCCGGGATGGTGGCGGTGGCCCTGCGCACCGGGATCATCCACTGACGCCGAAGCCACCGAGGCAGGAAGGGGCCGGGATCATCCACGGATGTCCGGCCCCTCCCGGTTCGCCGGGAACATTCACTGACACGTGTGACACGTGACTGGTTTACGCCCCTGGAAGGCCCGTCGACGGAACGTTCCGTCGACGGGCCATGTCCATACACAGATACCCTTGACAGGTGACCGACGCCCAAGAGACCGCAGCAGACAGGACCCTGCGAACCACCGGAGGCGCCCCTCCGGACGACGGCGGATCTTCTGAAGCGGGGGCGCCGATCCCTCTGCTGGAGCCGCAGGACGGTATTCCGGCCGTGATCGCCGACGAGTCCTCGCTCGCCGCGGTGATCGCCGCCTTCGCCGCCGGCTCCGGCCCCGTCGCCGTCGACGCCGAACGCGCGTCCGGCTACCGCTACGGTCAGCGGGCCTATCTGGTGCAGCTGCGCCGCGAGGGCGCGGGCACCGCGCTCATCGACCCCGTCGCCTGCCCCGACCTCTCCGGCCTCGGTGAGGCGCTCTCCGGCGTGGAGTGGGTGCTCCACGCGGCCACCCAGGACCTGCCCTGTCTGCGCGAGATAGACATGGTCCCGACCCGGATCTTCGACACCGAGCTGGCCGGGCGGCTCGCCGGGTTCCCCCGGGTCGGCCTCGGCGCGATGGTCGAGGGCGTCCTCGGCTATGTCCTCGAGAAGGGCCACTCCGCCGTCGACTGGTCCACCCGCCCGCTGCCCGAGCCGTGGCTGCGGTACGCCGCGCTCGACGTGGAGCTCCTCGTGGACCTTCGGGACGCCCTGGAGAAGGAGCTGGACCGGCAGGGCAAGCTCGAATGGGCCCGCCAGGAGTTCGACGCGATCGCGGCCGCGCCGCCCGCCGAGCCGCGCAAGGATCCTTGGCGTCGTACGTCCGGGATGCACAAGGTACGGCGTCGGCGGCAGATGGCGGTCGTGCGGGAGATGTGGGAGGCGCGGGACCGGATCGCGCAGCGGCGGGACGTGTCGCCGGGCAAGGTGCTGAGCGACGCGGCGATCGTGGAGGCGGCGCTCGCGCTGCCGGCCACCGCGCACGCGCTCGCCGCGCTGAACGGGTTCGGGCATCGGATGGGGCGGCGGCAGTTGGAGCAGTGGCAGGCCACTGTGGACCGGGCCAAGGCCCTGCCGGATTCGGCGTTGCCGGCGCATGGGCAGCCCGTGACCGGGCCGCCCCCGCCGAAGGCCTGGGCCGACAAGGATCCTGCCGCTGCGGCTCGGCTGTCCGCCGCTCGGGCCGGGGTGTCCGCGCTGGCCGAGCAGCTCACTATGCCGCAGGAGAATCTGATCACTCCGGATACGGTTCGGCGCCTTTGTTGGGAGCCGCCGACCACGGCTGACGCCGAGTCGATCTCTGCGGCACTGGCCGGGTACGGGGCGCGGGCGTGGCAGGTGGAGTTGGTGACGCCGGTGTTGGTGGGGGCCTTGTCCGCGGTGGCGAAGGCCAAGGGAGCCCAGGCGCCGTAGGAGCGTCTGGGCTTTGGCGGGTGCGGGATCATCGTGGTTGATCACGCCCACGCGGCGGAGCCGCATATCGATACAACCCGCGCGCCTGGAAAGCTCCCCGTGCCCGGCGGCTATTTCGTCGCTCCTCTCGTGAAGCCGTTGTAGATGAACCTCTGCAGCAGCAGGAAGACGATCAAGGTCGGCAGGATCACCAGGACCGCTCCTGCCGAGATCGTTTCCCAGTGGGCGCCGAAGGGGCCCTTGAAGCGGAAGAGGGATGTGGAGATCACGCCGAGGTCGTCGGAGGGCATGTAGAGGAAGGGGATGTAGAAGTCGTTGTAGACGGTGATCCCCTTGACGATGACGACCGTGGCGATCGCGGGTTTCAGGAGCGGGAAGATGATCTTTCGGTAGATCGTGAAGGCGTTGGCGCCGTCCAGGCGGGCGGACTCGTCCAGGGAGATCGGGATCGATCGCACGAACTGCAGGAAGATGTAGATCGAGACGATGTCGGTCCCCATGTAGAGGGCGATCGGGGCCCAGAGGGTGTCGAACATGCCGAAGCTGTCGACGATCTGGAAGGTCGCGACCTGGGTGGTGACGCCGGGGACGAGGGTGGCGACGAGGAAGAGGGCGACGACCAGTTTCCGGCAGCGGAAGGTGAAGCGGTCGATCGCGTAGGCCGCCATCGAGCCGATGACGACCGTTCCGGTGACGGCGAAGAAGAGGATGAAGGCCGTGTTGCCGAAGGCGGCGAGCATCTCTCCGTCGCGGAAGGCCGTCGCGTAGTTGTCGAAGTTCAGGAAGCTGTCGGGCAGCGTGAGGGCGCCGCTGTCGTCCGCCATCTGCCGCTCGGTCTTGAGCGAGGTCAGCAGGACCACCAGGAGGGGCAGGAGGACCACGACCGACGCGCCGACCAGGGACAGATAGGTGAGGGTGCGGGCTGCTCGCCGGCGGGCCACCGGGGTTGGGGTCGTCAGTGTCGTCATACGAGGTCCACCCTGTCGTCGGGGACCAGTCGGCGTTGCAGCCACGTCACCGCCAGGATGATCAGTAGCAGGACGACCGCGGCGGCGGACGCGAGGCCCGTCTTGTTGAACTGGAAGGCGAGCTTGACCGTCTGGATCACGAAGGTCTCGGTGCCGGTGGCGCCGCCCGTCATGATGTACGGGATCTCGAAGACCGACAGGGAGCCCGAGATCGAGAGGATCACGCTCAGGCTCAGGACCGGGCGGATACCCGGCGCGATGATGTACCGGAACTGGTGCCAGCGGTTCGCGCCGTCGAGTTCGGCGGCCTCGTACAACTCCCCCGGGATCGACTGGATCGCGCCGAGGAAGAGCACGAAGTTCAGGCCCATGTAGCGCCACACGGAGACGCCCGCGAGGGAGATGTTCGCGGACGTCGACGTGCCGAGCCAGGCCCGGTCGGACTCGTGGCCGAAGAGGGCCAGGACCGAGTCGAGGGTGCCGCCGTCCTGGAAGAAGTAGAGGAAGACGAAGCCGATCGCGACGCCGTTGATCAGGTACGGGAAGAAGAGGATGCCCTTGAAGAGGTTCCGGAAGCGGATGTTGAAGCTGAGGATCGTCGCGAAGTAGAGGGCGACGCCTATCTGGATCGCGGAGGCGGCCAGGTAGTAGCCGCTGACGAAGAAGACCTGGAACAGCTCGGGGCGGGTGAAGATCTCGATGTAGTTGTCGCCGCCGGTGTAGTTCAGTTCGGGGCTGACGCCGTCCCAGTCGGTGAAGCTGTACGCCAGCATGTTGGCGACGGGGGCGTAAGTGAAGGCGATGAGGAGCGCGAGCGGGGCGGCCAGGAAGAGCCAGGGGGTGAGCTTCCGCCACAGGCGCACCTTGCGGGGTGCGCGCCGGGGCGTGGGGGGCGGGGGCGCGGCCGTCGAGGGCCGCGCCACCTTCGTCGTCGCGTGCGAGGGGTCGGTCGTACGCGTGTGGGGCATTACGACCCCACGGTCTTCTGGGCCTCGGTCCAGCGCTTGCTGAGGTCGGCGAGGAAGCCGTCGAGGCTGCCGTCCTTGGCGCCGCGGGCGAGGTCGACCAGGTCCTGGCGGTAGGCGGGGCCGTAGAGGCCGACCTCGGAGGCGCTGTCGATCTCCTTGACCAGGCCGCCCTTGGCGTCGTCCAGCTCGATGAGCTTCACCCCGGCCTCCTCGTACGGTTTCAGGGCCTCGGGGAGAGGGGCGTCCTTGAGGATCGAGGGCAGCAGGTTGTCGTCCGCGTAGCCGGACTCGGTGGAGAACCAGTCGATCCAGGCGCGGGCCGCCTCCTTGTGGTCGGAGTTGATGTTCACGGCCTGGTTGTAGTCGGGGCTGAGGACCGCGCAGAACTTGCCGTCGACCTGGGCGGGGAACGGCATGAAGCCGATGTCGTCGGGGTTCGTGCCCGCCTTCTCGGCGGCCTGGCGGAACTGGAGGACCGCCCAGGAGCCGAGCCAGGCGGTGGCGATCTCGCCCTTCGCCAGGCGGGGCTTGGAGCCCTCCCAGTTGGTGGTCGTCGGGTCCTTCTCCATGAGGCCCTGCTTCACAATGTCGTGGAGGAGGGTGTCGCCGACGCGCAGGTCCTCGCCCTCCGCCCAGGGGTCGCCCTCGGCGAGCCGGGTGGTGGCCCCGGTGTCGCAGCTGACCGAGCCGTCGACGTAGGTCCAGGACGTGAGGGGCCACTGGGCGGCGAAGTTGGTGTAGTACGGCACCGCGTCCGTCCTGGACTCGATGGCCTTCAGGGCGGCGAGGAACTCGTCCGGTGTGGTGGGCCAGTCGGTGACGCCGGCCTCGGCCCAGACCTTCTTGTTGTAGACGAAGCCGGGGGTGCCGCCGTTCGTGGTCTGCCCGTAGACCTTGCCGTCGACGGCGGTGAAGTCGGTGAAGCGGTACTTCTTGCCCAGCTCCTCCTCGGTGCCGAGCGAGGCGAAGAATGTGGGGTAGTCGTTCTTCTTGATGACCGCCGGGATCATCAGGACGTCGCCGTAGTTCTCCGTGTTCATACGGATCTTGACCTCGGCCTCGTAGTCCGTGAGGGCCTCGAACTCCACCTTGACCTTCGGATAGGTCTTGTTGAAGGCGTCCGCGTACCTCTTCATCGTGCCGTCCTGCACGATGTCGGTGCGGTGGGTGAGGACCTTGATGGTGCCGGAAACCTGTGACGGATCGTCAGGAGCCTTTGCGTCGGCGCCCTTCGAGCTGCCTCCGCTGCCTGTGCAGCCCGAGGCGAGGAGGGCCGCTGCGAGCAGTGTTCCGGTGAGCGTCCTTCGGTGGTTCATGTGCACCAGCTCCGTTCGGGACGGACGAGCACGAGTGGGTTGGCTGGTTCGGCACTCTGGCAGTCGTCACTGAACCGGTAAAGTCCCTATTTCGCCAAGGCTGTCGAAAGATTTCGGGATACTGTCGACGAACCGAACTTGACCGGTTTAGGGAGTGCGCATGCTGGACGCCACACCACTCACCGAGGGCTGGATCGTGCGACACCCTGAAGACACCGCAGAACCGCTTCCCGCCGCGGTGCCCGGGTGCGTGCACACCGATCTGCTGGCGGCGAGGCTGATCCCGGACCCCTTCCTCGGGCGGAACGAGAAAGATGTGGCGTGGGTGGGGCGCCGGGAGTGGACGTACGAGCTGGAGCTGCCGGGCCTCGGCGCGGCCGGCGGGCACGACCAGAGCGATCTGGTCTTCGACGGGCTCGACACGGCCGCCGAGATCCGGCTCGACGGCCGGCTCCTCGGCTCCGTACGGAACATGCACCGCTCGTACCGCTTCGACATCACCGGCGTGAGCGGCCGGCTCTCCGTGCGCTTCGCCTCCGCGTACACCGAGGCGGAGGCGGTGCGCGAGCGGCTCGGCGACCGGCCGAACGCCTATCCCGAACCCTTCCAGTACATCAGGAAGATGGCCTGCTCCTTCGGCTGGGACTGGGGCCCGACACTCGTAACCGCCGGGATCTGGCGGCCCGTTCGGCTGGAGAGGTGGTCGACGGCTCGTATCGCGCGGGTCCGGCCCCTGGTGACCGTCGACGGCACGACGGGGCAGGTGGAACTGCTCGTCGACGTGGAGCGGGCGGCCGTCGAGGCGGGGCTGCGGCTGGAGGCCCGGGTGGGGGGTGTCAGCGCGGTCGCGGAGGTCGAGGGGACGAGCGGGGTCGTACGGCTGGAGGTGCCGGGCGCGGAGCTGTGGTGGCCGCGTGGGTACGGTGAACAGCCTTTGTACGAGGTCGAGTTGACCTTGTACAGCGAGGGAGACGCGCTTGATCGGTGGCGGCGGCGGGTCGGGTTCCGGACCGTGGAGCTGGACCGGAGCGCCGATGAGCACGGGACCGGGTTCACCCTCGTCGTCAACGGTGAGCGATTGTTCGCGCGCGGGGTGAACTGGATCCCGGACGACGTGTTTCCGTCCCGCGTCACGCGCGAGCGCTGTCGCACGCGGCTCACGCAGGCGGCCGAGGCCGGTGTCGACCTCGTCCGGATCTGGGGCGGCGGGATCTACGAGAGCGAGGACTTCTACGACGCCTGCGACGAGTTGGGACTGCTGGTCTGGCAGGACTTCCCGTTCGCGTGCGCGGCGTACCCGGAGGAGCAGCCGCTGCGGGGCGAGGTGGAGGCCGAGGCACGGGAGAACGTCGTACGGCTGATGCCGCATCCGTCGCTGGTGCTGTGGAACGGCAACAACGAGAACCTGTGGGGGTTCAAGGACTGGGGCTGGGAGGAGCGGCTCGCCGGGGAGTCGTGGGGTGAGGGGTACTACTCGGGACTACTGCCGCGTGTCGTCGCGGAGTTGGACCCGACGCGGCCGTACACGGCGGGCAGCCCGTGGTCGGGGTCCTGGGAGCACCATCCGAACGACCCCGCGCACGGCACGCACCACTCCTGGGAGGTGTGGAACCGGGAGGACTACGCGGAGTACCGCGCGAACGTGCCTCGCTTCGTCGCCGAGTTCGGATGGCAGGCGCCGCCTGCGTACGCGACGTTGCGGCGGGCGCTGCCGGGTGAGGTCCTCGCCTCCGACTCCCCCGGCATGCTGCACCACCAGAAGGCCGAGGACGGGAACGGGAAGCTGGAGCGGGGGCTCGCACGTCATTTCGCGCTGCCCGAAGGGGACTTCGACCGCTGGCACTATCTGACGCAGGTCAACCAGGCACGGGCGATCGCCGCCGGGATCGAGCACTGGCGCTCGCACTGGCCCGTGTGCGCGGGCACGATCGTGTGGCAGCTCAACGACTGCTGGCCGGTGACCTCTTGGGCGGCGATCGACGGGGACGGCAGGGAGAAGCCGCTCTATCACGAGCTGCGGAGGCTGTACGCGGACCGGTTGCTGACGCTCCAAGTACGGGGTGAGGGGCTGGTGTTGGCCGCCGTCAATCAGGCGGGTGAGGTGTGGGACGCGGCTGGGGTGCGGTTGCGGCGGATGTCCGTGGAAGGGGTCGTCGTCGCCGAGGTGACGGTGAGGGTGTCCGCCGCCGCACGTACGGTCGCCGAGGTGCGGGTGCCGCGTGAGGTGGAGCCTGCGGGGGCGAAGGAGTTCCTGGTGGCCGACGGGGAGGGGCTGCGGGCGGTGTACTTCCCGGCTCCGGATCGTGAAGTGCCGTATCCGCGACCGGAGTTCGACGTCGAAGTGGGTCCGGGGTCGGTGACCGTGATGGCCCGCACGCTCGTGCGGGATCTGCTGCTTCAGGCGGACCGGCTGGGGGCGGCGGCTCGGGCGGACACCGGGCTGGTCACGTTGTTGCCCGGTGAGCGGGTGACCATCGGGGTGCGGGGGTGGGAGGACGTGCCGGACGTGGAGGACGTACGGCGGGCTCTGTACTGCGTGGAGCCCGCGCGATGAGCACCTCCCCGACTCCGCCCCCGCTCCCGCCCCCACCCTCGACCCCTCGCGTGACCATCAAGGACGTCGCCGCGCGTGCCGGGGTGTCCAAGGGGGCTGTGTCGCTCGCGTTCAACCGGAAGCCGGGGCTGGCCGACGCCACGCGCGACCGGATCTTCGCGGCGGCGCGCGAGCTGGGGTGGGCGCCGAATCTGGCGGCGCGGTCGCTGTCGCGTCAGCGGGTGGACGTGGTGGGACTGGCGGTCTGCCGGCCGGCGAAGCTGTTGGGGCTCGAGCCGTTCTACATGGAGTTCATCTCCGGGGTGGAGAGCGTGCTGACCGAGCGGTCCTGCTCGCTGCTGCTGCGGCTGGTGCGGAATCTGGAGGAGGAGGTGGGGCTTCAGGACGCGTGGTGGCGGGGGCGGCAGGTCAGTGGGTCGATCCTCGTCGATTTCCGCGCGGATGATCCGAGAGTGACCGCGGTGGGGCGGCTGGGGATGCCGGTGGTGGCCGTCGGGCATCCGTCGCTGACCGGGGGGCTCACGTCCGTGTGGACGGACGACGCGACCGCCGTGACGGAGGCGGTGCGATATCTGGCGGCGCTGGGGCATCGGCGGGTCGCTCGGGTGGGGGGTGCGGTCTCGTTGGGGCACTCGGCCCTTCGTACAGCGGCGTTCGAGGGGGCGGCCGGTTCGCTGGGGCTGGCCCGGGTCCGGCAGGTGGCGACCGACTTCTCCGGAGAGGCGGGGGCACGGGCGACGCGGGCGTTGTTGACCGGCGCCGGCGGGGATCGGCCGACTGCGATCGTGTACGACAACGACATCATGGCGGTGGCGGGGCTTTCCGTGGCGGCGGAGATGGGGGTGCGCGTTCCTGAGGATGTCTCGTTGCTCGCCTGGGACGACTCGCAGCTCTGTCGGCTGACGCGGCCGACTCTTTCCGCGATGAGTCATGACGTGCATGGGTTCGGGGCGGAGGTGGCTCGTACCCTGTTCGGGGTGATCACGGGGGAGGGCGAGGGTTCGCATCCCGTGCCGACGCCCGTACTGGTGCCTCGGGGGTCCACAGCGCCTGCCCCCTGAGCGCCGTACGGGACTTCCGGTGCGTCGTGGCTGGTCGCGCAGTCTCCCGCGCCCCTAGGATGGCTACACGTAACCGGCGGTAACACGGGGAACCCATGTGACGTTCGCCGCTCCCCTCCCCAGGGGTGTGCAGCGCTGTTACTCGTAAGTAGCATGGGGCTGAGCGCCCGCTCAGCGGTTGCGTATCGCAGCAGTGCCGTCCCGCACCTCTGGAGGAGAGCCATCGTGCCTCGTACCGTCAAGGATGTCGTCTTCGTCGACGGCGTCCGCACCCCGTTCGGCAAGGCGGGTCCGAAGGGCATCTACCACGAGACCCGTGCCGACGACCTCGTCGTGAAGGCGATCCGGGAGCTGCTGCGCCGCAACCCCGGTCTGGAGCCCGCGAAGATCGACGAGGTCGCCATCGCCGCGACCACGCAGATCGGTGACCAGGGGCTCACCATCGGCCGTACGGCGGGCATCCTCGCCGGTCTGCCGCAGTCGGTCCCCGGTTACTCCATCGACCGTATGTGCGCCGGCGCCCTGACCGCCGTCACCTCGGTCGCCGGTTCCGTCGCCTTCGGCGCGTACGACATCGCCATCGCCGGTGGTGTCGAGCACATGGGCCGCCACCCGATGGGTGAGGGCGTGGACCCGAACCCGCGGTTCGTCAGCGAGAAGCTGGTCGACGAGTCCGCCCTGTTCATGGGCATGACCGCCGAGAACCTGCACGACCGGTACCCGACGATCACCAAGCAGCGCGCCGACGAGTACGCCGTGCGCTCGCAGGAGAAGGCCGCCAAGGCGTACGCCAACGGCAAGATCCAGGCCGACCTGGTGCCGATCTCGGTCCGCCGCACCAACCCCGAGGCCGGTGAGACGGGCTGGGGCCTGGTCACCGCCGACGAGCCGATGCGGCCGGGGACGACCCTGGAGAACCTGTCGGGCCTCAAGACCCCCTTCCGCGTCCACGGGCGGGTCACCGCCGGTAACGCGGCCGGTCTGAACGACGGCGCGACGGCCTCGCTGATCGCCTCCGAGGACTTCGCCCGCGAGAACAACCTGCCGGTGAAGATGCGCCTCGTCTCGTACTCCTTCGCGGGTGTCGAGCCGGAGGTCATGGGCTACGGCCCGATCCCGGCGACGGAGAAGGCACTCGCCCAGGCGGGGCTGTCCATCGACGACATCGGTCTCTTCGAGATCAACGAGGCCTTCGCCGTACAGGTCCTGGCCTTCCTGGAGCACTACGGCATCGCCGATGACGACGCGCGCGTCAACCAGTACGGCGGCGCCATCGCCTTCGGTCACCCGCTGGCCTCGTCGGGTGTGCGTCTCATGACGCAGCTGGCCCGTCAGTTCGAGGAGCAGCCCGAGGTCCGCTACGGCCTGACCACCATGTGCGTCGGCTTCGGCATGGGCGCCACCGTCATCTGGGAGAACCCGAACTTCGAGTCCGCCGGAGGCGACAAGTGAGCACCACCGCCGATCTTCTCAAGGGCGCGGCCGAGCTGTTCCCCGACGAGGTCGTGACGTCCGCGCACGTACGCCACCTCGACCTGCCGTTCGGCGCCGGGCGCTTCGCGCTCATCACGCTGGACAACGGCCTCGACCACACCAAGCCGACCACCTTCGGCCCGGCGTCGCTGGCGAACCTGAACACCGCCCTCGACCAGGTCGAGAAGGAGGCCTCGGCCGGCGAGATCGTCGGTGTCGGTGTCACCGGCAAGCCGTTCATCTTCGCCGTCGGCGCCGACCTCAAGGGCGTCGAACTGCTCAAGGAGCACGAGCACGCGCTCGCCATCGGCAAGGGCGGCCACGAGGTCTTCAAGCGGCTGTCCGCGCTCGCCGTCCCGACCTTCGCGTACTACAACGGTGCCGCGATGGGCGGTGGCGTCGAGGTCGGACTGCACTGCGCGTACCGAACCGTCTCGAAGGCCATCCCGGCCTTCTCCCTCCCCGAGGTCTTCCTCGGGCTGGTCCCGGGCTGGGGCGGCTGCGCACTGCTGCCGAACCTGATCGGTGCCGACAAGGCCGTCTCGGTGATCATCGAGAACAGCCTCAACCAGAACAAGCAGCTCAAGGGCCAGCAGGTCTTCGACCTCGGTATCGCGGACGCGATCTTCGAGGGCGCCGACTTCCTGGAGCAGTCGCTGATCTGGACGGCGAACGTCCTCAAGGGCGACGTCACGGTCGAGCGTCCCGTCATCGACCGCGGTGAGGCCTGGGACCAGGCCGTCGCCAAGGGCCGGTTCATCGCCGACAGCAAGGTGCACGGGGCGGCCCCGGCCGCGTACCGCGCGCTGGACATCATCGCCGCCGCGAAGAACGGCGACCTCCAGCAGGGCTTCGACGCCGAGGACGTCGCCCTCGCCGACCTGATCATGGGTGGCGAGCTGCGCTCCGGTATCTACGCCTTCAACCTGGTGCAGAAGCGCGGCAAGCGCCCCGCCGGTGCGCCGGACAAGTCGCTGGCCCGTCCGGTCACCAAGGTCGGTGTCGTCGGCGCCGGTCTGATGGCCTCCCAGCTCGCGCTGCTCTTCCTGCGCCGCCTGGAGGTGCCGGTCGTGCTGACCGACATCGACCAGGAGCGTGTCGACAAGGGTGTGGGCTATGTCCACGCCGAGATCGACAAGCTGCTGCTCAAGGGCCGTGTCAACCAGGACAAGGCCAACCGCCTCAAGGCCCTGGTCACCGGTGTCCTGGACAAGGCCGAGGGCTTCGCGGACGCGGACTTCATCATCGAGGCCGTGTTCGAGGAGATCGGCGTCAAGCAGCAGGTGTTCGCGGAGGTCGAGGCGGTCGCCCCGGCGCACGCGATCCTCGCGACGAACACCTCCTCCCTCTCGGTGACCGAGATGGCGTCGAAGCTGAAGAACCCCGAGCGGGTCGTCGGCTTCCACTTCTTCAACCCGGTCGCGATCCTGCCGCTGCTTGAGATCGTCCGGGGCGAGACCACCGATGACGCCTCGCTCGCCACGGCCTTCGCCGTCGCCAAGAAGCTGAAGAAGACCGCGGTGCTGGTGAAGGACGCCCCGGCGTTCGTCGTGAACCGCATCCTCACCCGCTTCATGGGCGAGATCCAGAACGTCATCGACGAGGGCACACCGGTCGAGGTCGCCGAGAAGGCGGTCGAGCCGCTGGGTCTGCCGATGTCGCCGCTGGTGCTCCTGGAACTGGTCGGACCGGCGATCGGTCTGCACGTCTCGGAGACCCTCAACCGGGCCTTCCCGGACCGCTTCACGGTCTCTGCGAACCTCGCCGCCGTCGTCAAGGCCGGCAAGCGCGGCTTCTACGTCTACGAGTCCGGCAAGCCGGAGCTGGACCCCGAGGTCGCCGCGCTCCTCAAGCAGGGCGACGTCGTCCTGACCGAGGAGCAGGTGCGGGCCCGTGTCCTCGACTCCGTCGCCCAGGAGATCGGGCTCATGCTCGACGAGGGTGTCGTCGCCGAGGCGCAGGACATCGACCTCTGCCTGATCACCGGCGCCGGCTGGCCCTTCCACCTGGGCGGCATCACGCCGTACCTGGACCGTGAGGGCGTCAGCGAGCGGGTGAACGGCAAGAAGTTCCTGGAGGCCGGGGTGGCTTCGGTCCCCGCGTAACCACCGGACATGGTTGAGGGC